>CAUSWS010000089.1:0-6107 GCA_963535265.1 uncultured Campylobacter sp.
AAGAGCTTGCGTGCTGATGGGGTTCATGAGCACTGACATGTAGTAGATGCAGTTAAATAAAACCGAGGCTAAAAGCGAATAAAATATGCCTTTTATCATGAAAAATTTATGCTCTTTTTTGGGTAAATTTAAAGTAGCGATTGTATGCAAAATATCTTTAATAGCCCATTAATGGCTTTTATTTTTTAAGTTTTGCGTGATATAATCAGCGCTAAATTAAGGTAAAAGATAGGAAAATTTATGACTTGGAACAGAGATAGCTGGAGAGAATTTAACATCTTACAACAACCAACTTATCCAAATTTAAAAGAGCTTAAAGAGGCTGAAGAAAAACTTAAAGCGCTTCCGCCTTTGGTATTTGCTGGCGAGGCTAGAAGTCTTAAAAATGAGCTTGCAAAGGTTTGCAATGGCGAGGCTTTTTTGCTTCAAGGTGGCGACTGTGCTGAGAGCTTTGCAAATTTTAGCGCAAACAACATCAGAGATATGTTTAAGGTTTTGCTTCAAATGGCGATAGTTTTAACCTTTGGCGGTGGCTGTCCAGTGGTCAAAGTAGGCCGCGTGGCAGGGCAGTTTGCAAAGCCTAGAAGTAGCGATTTTGAAGAGGTAAATGGCGTTAAATTGCCAAGCTATAGAGGCGACATCATAAATGGCTTTGAATTTGATGAGCAGGCAAGAATCCCTGATCCAAAACGCATGATAGAAGCTTACTATCAAAGTGCTTCTACGATGAACTTACTAAGAGCCTTTTCAAGAGGAGGTTTGGCTGACCTTCATCAGGTGCATAAGTGGAATTTAGGCTTTGTTAAAAAGCCAGAGATCGGCGAGAAATACGCAAAACTAGCTGATGATCTAACAAAAACTCTATCTTTCATGGCAGCTTGTGGCATCACTTCGGCAAATACCCCAGCGATAAATCAAACCGCAGTTTATACATCTCACGAGGCACTGCTTTTGCCTTATGAAGAGGCACTAACTAGGGTTGATAGCCTTAGTGGCGAGTGGTATGACTGCTCAGCTCACATGCTTTGGATAGGCGAGAGAACGCGTGGCATAAACGACGCTCACGTGCATTTTTTAAGTGGTGTGAAAAATCCTATCGGTGTAAAGATCGGACCAAGTGCAAAGGCAGAAGATGTCATCGCGCTTGCAAATAAGCTAAATCCAGAAAATGAAGCTGGCAGACTAAATGTGATAATCAGAATGGGCGCTGATAAGATCGGCGAAAATTTACCAAAAATTTTAAGAGAGCTAAAACGCGAGGGGCTAAATATAGTTTATAGCATCGATCCGATGCATGGCAATACCGTTAAGACCTCAAACAACTACAAAACTCGTGAATTTAGTAAAATTTTAAGCGAGGTTAGAAGCTTTTTTGAAATTCATAAAGCTGAGGGCACAAGAGCAGGTGGTGTGCATCTTGAGATGACTGGTAAAGATGTGACAGAGTGCACCGGCGGCGCGCTAAACATCACCGAAAGCTCGCTAAAAGAGAGATACGAGACGCAGTGCGATCCAAGACTAAATGCTGATCAGGCTTTAGAGCTTGCATTTTTGATGGCTGATCTAGTTAAAAAAGCTTAAAATTTATAAAATTTGGAGAAAAATATGGCAAATATTTATGATCTAATAGTAGTTGGCGGCGGACCTTGTGGTATAGCTAGCGTAGTAGAGGCTAAAAGAAATGGCTTAAGTAATGTTTTGCTTCTTGAAAAAGGCGACAACCACAGCCAAACGATCAGAAAATTTTATAAAGACAATAAACGCGTAGATAAAGAGTATAAAGGGCAAGATAGCACGATACATGGGCTAGTTTCGTTTGAAGATGGCACAAAAGAGAGCACGCTTGATTATTTTGACAAGCTACTTGACTCTGAGAATATCGAGGCTTTTTTTAATTCTGAGGTCGAAAGCGTAAAAAAAGAGGGCGAAATTTTTAAAGTAACTACCTCAAAAGCTGTCTATGAAGCCAAAAACGTGATGGTCTCGATCGGCAAAATGGGACGACCAAACAAACCTGACTATAAGATCCCGCCATCACTAAATTCAGTTGTAAATTTTAACCTTGATAACTGCACAAACGGCGAAAAAGTGCTAGTTGTAGGCGGTGGCAACTCTGCAGTTGAGTATGCTATCGAGCTTTGTCAGTATAACAAAACTACGATCGCTTACAGAAAAGATAAATTTAGCCGTGCAAATGAGACAAATTTAAGCGCACTTTGGGAGCTTGAGAAGCATAATAAGATAAAAGTAAGACTAAATCACGATATAACCGAGATCGATAATGAATCAGGCAAGGTAAGAGTGCATTATGAAAATGGCAAGATCCGTGTCTATGACAGGGTTGTCTATGCGATCGGTGGCTCAAGTCCGGTTGATTTTTTACAAAAATGCCAGATAAAAACTGATGAGAAAGGCACTCCGATAGTTGATAGCAATTACCAAAGTAGCGTGCCAGGACTATACGTGGGAGGCGACATCGTTTTAAAAAATGGCGGCTCGATAGTAGTCGGACTAAATCACGCTCATAGCGTTATCAAAGATATCTTAAAAGGCAAGGCACAAGCTTGATAAATAAAATCGCACTAGCTATTGTTTGTCTGATAGCTGGCTTTTCTCTCTCGTTTTTGAAATTTCAAAAAGAGGACGAGGCGCCAAAAGATACTAATCAAACGATTTATTCTATAAATTTTGATGATCTTCCTGAAGAAGAGAAGCAAAGATATGTAAGCAAAGACGATCTTTACGAGTATGGCGGCTACATCACGCCAAAGAGCTACATGCAAAATTTTGTTGATGATAAGGATCTAAATTTATCAAACAATGTAAATGAGCTTCAAGAGCAAGTGCGCGAGCTAAGCAAAAAAAATGAAATTTTAGCCGCTGATAATGTCGATATGAGCGAGAAAAATTTAGACTTCATAAGTAAAATTTCAGAGATGAAAAGAAATATCGAAAATGAAAAAAACGAGATAGTAGAAAAAAATCAAAAGGCTCTTGGCGAGCTTGAGGCGCAACACTTTGAAAATATCCAAGCTTTGACAAAGCGCCTAAATGAAGCGCAAGCTGATATGATAGAGAGCTCAAAGGCTTATGAGAAAAAGATAATTGACCTTGAAAATGCGATAAATGACGCTAGAAATGGCGATGAGAGCAAGCTTAAGGATGCCAAGGCCAGCTTTAATAAATTTAAAGAGAGTTTTGAGGCAAACTACACTGCTTTAAAAGAGCAAAATAACGAGCTAAACGCGACACTTGCGCAAAAAGAAGCGCTTATAAAAGAGTATGAAAAAGCTCAAAGCGAAAAAGATAGAGGCGAGAAAAAAGAAATTTTGCTTTTAAAAGAGGAGATCGAGCGAGTTAAAAATGACGCTAACACTCAAAAATTTAGCTACGAAAAAGAGATAAATGCACTAAATGATGGCTTTGAGACGCAAAAGAGCGTTATGGAGGATGAGCTTTCTAAAAAGGCAAATAAGATAATCGACCTGCAGGAGGCTCTTGAGTCAAACAAGACTGCACTAAAAGATAGAATTTACGAGCTTGAAGAGATCAAGAAAAATCTAAACTCAAAAGATCTAATGGCGCAAAGCTATAATGGCAAAAATTTAGAGCTAAATGCCTCGCTTGCGGCACTTCACAAGAGTTTTGACGATCTAAAGCAAAAGAGTTTAAAAAGCGAGCAAGAGAACAAGCTTGCAAATGAAAATATAAGCTCGCTTAAAAAAGAGCTTGAGAGGGCAAATGCTCTAAATAAAAAGCTTGAAAAGCAAAATTTAGACGCAAACTCAACTCTAAATGAGCTAAGTAAAAAGCTAAGTTTGAGCGAAGAGAGCTTTAAAAAGAGCCAAGAAGAGCTAAAAGCACTTGATACAAAGACAACTAAATTTCTAAAAACGCTATTTGATCAAAACCAAACTATCTCTTTGCAGTCACAAAAACTTGGCTCAAACGAAGGCGAGCTAAAGAATTTAAGCGCAAAGCTTGATCTAAAAGATGCGAAGATAAAAGAGCTTGAAGAAAATGTCACAAAGACAAGCCAGATGCTCCTCGCCAAGCAAAACGAGCTAGAAACGCAAAAAAGAACGCTAAAGATCGATATGCAAAACTATGAAATTTTGCGCCAGCAGATAAATATGCTACAAAAAAAGATAGTTGATACCTCAACCTTTTTAACCGACAACAACAAAAGTGGCGGCAAAAATTTACTAAGCTTGCAAAATGAACTAGAAAATGCAAAGCAAAAGCTAAATGAGAGCAATAAGACGATTGAGCGGTTAAACTCAAAGATAAGTGAGCTAAGCTCGAGCGGTCATAAAGGCGGAGCCGTAAATGCCCAGATCATCGAGCTTCAAAAGGATATTGAGCAAAATTTAAACAGGCAAGACGAGCTTGAAAATGAAAATGTAAATTTAAAAAATATCTTACAAGCTACGACCAAGCCTGAAACCCCAACAAAGCTCGTCCTCATCTCTAGCATCGAGTGCGACGATATGGACTCAAAGGACAAAGTGAGCATAATGTGCAAAAACAGAGTTAGCGAGTTTTTGCAGAGATTTAACTCAAACTATATGTATGAGATCATCCCGATCGTGGATAAGAAAAATTTTGTCATCCCATCAAATGTCGCTCAAAATATCAGAAAAGATGACCTTGGCAAGCTAAATAACTACGTAAATTACGGCGTTGGCAAAGAGCGTGCAAAGGCTGCGGCTGAGCTTATAAAAGAGGAATTTGGCGACTTTGCAAGGATCAGTTTTAGCTCCGAAGTGATCGTAAAAGATGTGACGCGCGGCTTTATCATCAAGGTTTATAGATGATCTTAGCCCAGCTTGAAAATGGCTATCGCTACAACAGCGATACGCTCGTTCTTTATGATTTTATTTGCGCGAGCTTTGGCGAAATTTCTGGCAGAGTTTTGGATGTTGGAGCAGGGTGTGGGATACTTGGACTTTTGCTTAAGCGTGATTTTAAAAAGATAGATCTAAGTATGCTTGATATTTTAGGGCTAAATAGCGAAATTTCAAGCTTTAACGCAAAGAGCAACTGCCTAGAGGCTAGAGCTGTAACGGCTGATTTTGCAAATTTTAAAGATAGTGAGAAATTTGATCTAATCATCTCAAATCCGCCCTTTTATCATGACGGTGTTACAAAAAGCCAAAATGAACACATAAAAGTTAGCAGATATGCAAGCTCGCTAAATTTAAAGGATTTTATAAGAGGCATAAGCGTAAATTTAAAGCCACATAAAAGGGCTTTTTTTTGCTATGCGCCAGATGATCTTAGCGAAATAGTGGCATGCTTGAAAGAGTATAAGCTAAATTTGGTGAGCTTAAAATTTATCCATACCAAAAAGGATAAGCCAGCAAATTTGGCTTTACTTGAAGTGCGAAACAACTCAAACTCAAAGCTAAAAGTCCTACCACCTCTTGTGATGAGCGAAGATGGCTCACACACGAAAGAGGCAAGCGAGATCTTTAAAAAAGCTGATACAAACAGCACGGACTACGTGGGGCAAGCATGAGAAAAGATGGTTTTAGCTATGAGTTTGATCCTAGCTTTTGCGAGAGTTGCGGAGGCAAATGTTGCACTGGCGAGAGTGGCTATATCTGGATAGATGAGGGTGAAATTTTAAAATTTTGCTCCGCTTTTGGTATCTCAAAAGATGAGTTTGAGAGCAAATTTTTAATACGTGTTGGGCTTAGGCGAAGCATCAAAGAAAAGCCTTATGATGATGGTTTTGCTTGCATATTTTTTGATGAGAAAAACAAAAACTGCTCGGTTTATGAGCTAAGACCTAAGCAGTGCAGGACATTTCCGTTTTGGGATTATTTTAAAAAAAACTTAAAGGAGCTAAGAGCAGAATGCATTGGCGTAAAATTTTAATAATTTTTATAAGCGTATTTTTTAGCACGCATCTACTTGCAGATGATAACAAAAGTGTAAATTTACGCCTAATGCAAGCTCTCATCTCGCAAGATAGTGGCGATGTAAATGCTAGCATCCAGACCTATCTTGGGCTTTTTAAAGAGACAAATCAAAAAACCTATCTAAAAGAGGCGATCAAGCTAGCCTTTGCCACAAAAAATGAAAATTTAGATAGCCTCATG
>CAUSWS010000090.1:0-6085 GCA_963535265.1 uncultured Campylobacter sp.
CTTACGCCAAGTGCAGCCATGCTTGATCTTTTGCCTGATGAAGAGGCGTTTTTCCAGTATCTTGATAGGCTCAGCGACGATCTTGATAGCGCTTTAAATTTAAAGATCACAAAGAAGCAAAATTTATTAAATTTACTACTTTCTAAATTTTCATCAAACGCCCTAAAAGCTAGGATCGAGCTTAAATTTAGCGAGGTAGCAAACAAGCAAAATGCCCTAACAAATGCCGTTTCAAGGAAAATTTTAGTTCTTGGCTCAGCCCTTGGCTCGCTAGAGAAGGCTTACGAGATGAGGGAGCTCTTTTTTGAGAGCACGAAGGGGCTTATCGAGGTTAGAAAAGATGGCAAGAGAGCTGATCTTAGGGATTTAAATTTAAATGATGAGATCGAGCTTATCTCGCAAAATACACATAAAAAAGCAATTATCAAGGAGTAAAAATGAGTAGAAAAATCAACTTTAGCGCAGGTCCAAGCGCGATACCGCTAAGCGTTTTAGAGCATGCAAAGGCCGAATTTACCGACTACAGAGGCGAGGGCTACTCGATCATGGAGATCAGCCACAGAAGCAAGACTTTTGAGGAGATCCACTTTGGTGCGATGGAGAAGATAAGAAAGCTTTATGGCATCGGCGATGAGTATGAAATTTTATTTTTGCAAGGCGGCGCACACTTGCAATTTAGCATGATACCGATGAATTTATATCAAGGTGGCAAGGCCGAGTACGCAAACACCGGCGTTTGGACAAACAAAGCCATCAAAGAGGCAAAAGTGCTTGGCGTAAATGTAGATGTCGTCGCAAGCAGCGAGGATGAAAATTTCTCTTATATCCCTGAGGTGAAATTTAGTGACGATGCCGACTACGCCTACATCTGCTCAAATAATACGATCTATGGCACGCAGTATAAGGCTATGCCAAAGACCAAATCACCCTTAGTTGTCGATGCTTCGAGCGACTTTTTTGCTAGACCGCTTGATTTTAGCAGTATCGGCTTGCTTTACGGCGGCGCTCAGAAAAATGCGGGCCCAAGTGGCGTGACTATCGTCATTTTAAGAAAAGACTTAGTTGATCGTGTTAGCAACCAAAATGTCCCTATGTTTTTGCGCTACAAAACGCACGCAGAGGCAAGCTCACTTTACAACACACCGCCAACTTTTGGAATTTATCTCTTAAATTTAACCATGCAGCACCTGCTAGACCTTGGCGGACTTAGCGAGGTTGAGAAGATAAACGCCAAAAAAGCAAGCACGCTTTATAGCATCATTGATGGCTCTGGCGGCTTTTATAAGGGGCATGCAAGGGCTGATAGCAGGTCAGATATGAACGTGAGCTTTACAATACCAAAAGATCATGCGCTTGAGCCAGTTTTTGTCGAAGAAGCGCTAAAAGAGGGTATGCTAGGACTAAAAGGTCACAGACATCTTGGGGGCATAAGAGCCTCTATCTACAACGCCGTAAGCCAAAGCGACGTTGAGAAACTTGGCGAGTTCATGAGAGAATTTGCCAGAAAGCACGGATGATGAACAAAGCAAAAAAAGCTTATGATGAAATTCCTTATTTCTCAGCTGCATTTAGCGACTGCTCGCCTGTTAGGATAGAGGCGGTTGCTAAATTTTTAGGCTTAAAGGCGGCAAATTTAAAAGACGCTAGAGTGCTTGAGCTTGGTTCATCATACGGTGGCAACATCTTGCCATTTGCAGCTTCGCACAAAGAGGCAAAGGTCGTTGGCATCGACATCTCAAGTCACCAAGTAGAAGGGGGCAACAAGATCGCAAAGAAGATGGGTTTAAAAAATTTCACCCTTCTTGAGCGCGACTTTTTGCATATGAATGAGCACGATATCAAAGAGCTTGGCGAGTTTGACTACATCATCGCTCACGGCGTTTATAGCTGGGTGAGCCCAAATGTGAGAGATGCGCTGCTAGCTACGATAAAGGCGCTACTTAGCAAGGATGGCATCGCCTATGTCTCTTATAACACCTACCCGGGCTGGAAGAGCCTTGATATCTTAAGGGACTTTATGCTCTTTGCGAGCGCAAACAAGGGCGATAAAGAGTCACTTCCTCACGTTAAAGAGGAGCTAAATTTCTTGCAGGATTATTTGAAATTTAGCCTGCAAAACCAAAGCGACGTCGTCTATAAAGACAGCATGAAGCTACTTTTGACGCAGCTAAATTTCTTGCAAGGCATCATCGCAAAGGGGAGTGATTATTACATTTTACACGACTTTTTGGAGGCGAGCAACGAGCCAACTTACTTTCATAAATTTGCTAGGCATATCGATAAACACGGACTTTGCTACGTCATAGACGCTTCACTAAACGATATCTTTGCAAGCTCGACTGGGATTTACCGCTTTGACGCGCACATCGAGCAAAGCTACAACACTCGCATCAAAAAAGAGCAGCTAAACGACTTTTTGTTTAATAGATCCTTTAGAAAAAGCCTCATCGCTCACAAAGAAAGGCTAAATGGCGCTGATGACTTTGACGCGGTGCTTGGAGAGAGCGAGCTAAATAGCCTAAATTTTGCCTACTTTAGCGAACAGCCAAAGACAAAAACGCAAGAAATTTTAAGCAAAGTCTATCCGCAAAGTTTAAATTTAAGTGAAGTAAAGGCTGCGCTTGGAGAGAGCGAGAGCGAAGCATTTATGGGGCTACTTGAAATTTTAAACGATCAAAACACTAAAATTTCATCTTCAAAGCTTGCTGCGCTTGCTTATGAGCCTAAAAAAACTAGGCTAAAGCCTAGAGCGGCGGCATATCTGGGGTATTTTCTGGAGGCTAGCTCACCAGTCATATCTTTAGCAAATGAGCTAAATGGCAAGCTTAGCTTAAGTGTTGAAGAGATCAAAGCCGCCTTGAAATTTGACGGCAAGGCCAGCTTTAAAGAGATCGAAAAGAGCGTAAATTTAAGCGAAGGTGAGCTAAAAGAGCTTGCTTTTAAACTAAGCGAAGCCTACTTTTTTGAAGAAATTTAAAAAAAGAGCGTGGCAAATTTAGCCATGCTCTTACTCAAAAAACATATCTTTTAATATCAAACATATCATCGCTATGTAAAAGACCAAAAACCATTTTTTAAGTGTTTTTTTGTCGGTATTTTGCGTCTTTTTGGTGCCAAAGTATGCGCCTATTAGCGAGCCAAGACCTAAAAATGCGCCCTCGGCGTATGAGATATGGCCATTTAGCGAGAGCGAGATGAAGCCCGCGATGGCCGCAAACATAACGAAAAATACGCCCATAGAAACGGCTTTTTTCAGCTCATAACGTAAAAAGCCAACCAAGATCGGCGCGATAAAGACGCCTCCGCCGATGCCGATACTAATGGCAAAAACTCCAACAAAAACGCCAACTAAAAATAGTAAAAAGAGCGAATTATTCGCATTTAAGCCGTCGCTATTTGGCGAAAAATATAACTTTATAAGTGAGAAGACAAAAGTTGCTAGAAGCATAGACTCAAGTAAGAGTGCGGGCGCGTGCGATACGATGATACCGCTAAAACTAGCTCCGACCAAGCCTCCAATACCCAAAAATACGCCGCGGTTTAGCTTTAAAAGTCCAGCTTTGTAGTTTAGATACGAGCCAAATGTCGCACTAAAGATCATCTGCATGACGCTTATGCCAATGGCAGTTTTCACGTCGTATCCGAAGGCGACCATGATAGGAACGACGACCGTGCCGCCACCTATGCCAAAAAATCCAGCTATATAGCCAACGCCGATACCTAATATAAAAAGTTCTACAAAAAGCATTTTTTCTCCCTTGACTGGTGCAAATTTTAGCCAAGGGGCTCTTAAAAAAATAGTAAAAAAGGCGTAAATTTAAAAATTTAGCCAAAATTCTAAAAAGTAAAAGCGAAAATTTTTTATAATCAAGAAAAATTTAAAAGGAAAAAGATGCTCTTAGAACAACCACTTTTTTATTATGAAGCGATCAGAGAGAAATTTAAAAATAGCTACCTTGCTGAAGACAAGACACAGACGATAATCGGCATCGACTGCGAATATATCGATGAAAAAGATATGGACTTTTACGGACTTAGAAGCTACTTTGATACTAATCGTAGCAGATCGCTAGCTCCTTTTGCTGGGCTTTTTGGCGTTTTTGCTTATGATGGCGTGAGATATTTTGAATATATCGGCGAAGAGAAAACTAAAAAATATGAATTTCCAAAATTTATCTACGCCGATGCTAAAGCATATCTGCACTTTGATAAGATGAGTAAAATTTACACTTTTTATGGCAATAAAGAGAGGTATTATGACTTTTTGCTAAATTTAAAGGCTGAGCACAGGGGCGAAAAAGAGTGTGAATTTAGCATAAAAACTGACCTTAGTAGCGAGAAGAAACACTTTGAGGATATGGTTGAGGTGGCAAAAGAGTATATAAGAAGCGGCGACGTCTTTCAAGTGGTGCTTGGCGAGCTACTTGAAATTTCAACGAATATGAGCAGTCTGGACTTTTATAAAAAGCTAGCCACTGCAAATCCAAGCCCATATATGTTTCATTTTCCTACACATTATGGCGATGTGGTTGGCTCGTCACCTGAGCTTGTTTTTGAGATGAAAAGTGAGCAAATTTTTGTAGCACCAATCGCAGGCACAAGACCAAGAGGGGGCGATGCAAATGCTGACGTGGCACTTGAAAATGAGCTTTTAAGTGATGAAAAGGAGCTAGCTGAGCACAAGATGCTAATCGATCTTGCCAGAAACGACATCGGCAGGGTCTCAGAGCCAAAGAGCGTGGTCGTGAAAAATGCGATGCATATCCAAAAATTTGAAAAAGTGATGCACATCGTTAGTGACGTCTATGGCAAGTGCGCTAGGGAGCTTAATCTTTTTGACGTGCTAGCTAGCATCTTCCCGGCTGGCACGCTAAGTGGTGCGCCAAAGATCAGAGCGATGCAGATAATCAATGAGCTTGAAATTTTTGAGAGAAATATCTATGGCGGGGGCATTGGATTTTTGCATTTTAGTGGTGATGCACAGGTGGCGATCCTCATCCGCTCAGCCATCTTTGTACCAGATAAAAACGGCTTTAGCGACGTTTTCATCGGAGCTGGAGCTGGCATAGTCTATGACTCAAAGAGCGAAAAAGAGTACGCTGAAATTTGCCACAAACGAGCCAGCGTGGTAAATGTCTTTAAAAACAGCGCAAAAGAGGTTTAAATTTACAAAGTAGGAGGCTTTCATGCCAGGGCAAAATTTAATCTTAGCCATAACAATTTTTGTTTTTATATGTGCATGCTTTATAGCGCATAGGGATAATAAAAAGAATTTGCAAAAAGATAAATAATTAAATTTGCAAGGAGGCAAATCAACCTGCAAAAGTAAATTTGTATTATTTGGCTTTAAAAAGAATAACTAATGCCAAGATAAATTTAATCCTAGCCATAACGATCCTATTTTTCGTGGGTGCCTTAAACGTTGGCAAGATGAAATTTAGCTTTGACGAGCGTATTCAGACAAATGTGGTGGCAAATTTCACGCAAATTTATGAGTATGAAAATTTACATATCAAAAAGGGCGAGCGTCTAGGAATTTCGAGCTTAGCTCAAACATTGTCATACTTGGCGAGAAATGCAAACAAGTATAATCTCTTTGAAAATAAAGAGCTAAAATTTACTGAGGCGATCAGGCTTATAAAATAAATACGCTAAGCATATGAGTAAATTTTTATATATTCATTACAATATGAGTTATGGTCTTTAAAATATTATAGGTATGAAGGCTTGTAAAAGATGACGAACGTATTATTTTATCTATCAAAATTTCTCCAGGATTAAGACTTAATTGGCTCTCATCTATTATAAAACTCGTATTTGTTTTACTAAGTCGATAGCTTTTACTTCATTTAAATATATTAATAAGATATAAGATTATGAGTTGATATATTTTTAAAAGAATTTTATTAACTTGCAACAAAGAAGCTTAAATTTGCCTTGCAACCCAAGGCTTGAATATTTTATGTATAAATTTTAGCTATTTAGCCCAAAAAGGGCTAAATTTAGACATTAAACCTAAAGTGCATCACGTCGCCATCTTGCACGACGTAGTCTTTACCTTCAAGTCTCATCTTGCCAGCCTCTT
>CAUSWS010000091.1:0-6071 GCA_963535265.1 uncultured Campylobacter sp.
AAGTTTTTTGAAAGTTTTGGCATTTTATAAAAATAAAACTTTGTTGTCAAGAAATAGCATAAAATAAAATTTTTGCTCAAAAATGGTTGATTTGCTATAATCTCGCCATTTTATAAGGATAATAAAAGAAGAAATTTGTGCCTATTTTTTGCAGTTTGTCTGCTTCAAATTTATATGGTGCGTAATAGGCATGTGATGCAATAATATTGGTAAAAAATTTTAGATAAAAGAAAGTAAAAATGCCACAAAGTAGATGTGCTCATTGTAGATTAAAATTTGATGAAAGCGCGATGATAGAGGCTAAGGGCGGGCTTAAGTTTTGCTGCACTGGCTGCAAAGGCGTCTATGAAATTTTAAATGAAAGCGGCCTTAGCGAGTTTTACGAGAGGCTTGGCAAAAACACGCTAATGCCTGCAAAAAACGGCGCAAATGTCAAAAATTTAGCTGCAAATTTTAACGAGCTGGTGACAAAAGAGGGCGAGTTTTCTAAAATTTCACTTCTCATTGACGGTATCACCTGCTCGGCGTGCATCTGGCTACTTGAAAAGGCGCTTTTTAGCCTGCCTGGAATTTTGGAGGTAAATATCAACTCGCTTAGCCAAAAGGCAGTCATTGTTTTTGACGAGCAAGAGCTTTTGGTGGAGCAGATAATTGAGAAAATTTATGCCGTTGGCTACACTCCAAAGGCCTACGCAGCGAGCCAAAAAGAGGACGAGCTGGTCAAAAAAGGCGAAATTTCTACACAAAAGCCCTTGTTGGCGTATTTGCCACGATGAATATCATGTGGCTGGCGATCGCGCAGTATGGCGGCTACTTTAGCGGTATCAGAAGCGATGTGAAGGATTTACTAAGCTTCGCGCAGTTTGTGCTGGCAACGCCTGTGTTCTTTTATACTGGTAGCGAGTTTTTCAAAGGGGCGAAGATTGCTATCAAAAACGCCTCGCCAAATATGGACTTGCTCGTCATCACGGGAGCTAGCATAACATATATCTACTCGATTTTTGCGATGCTTACAAGAAGCGGCGAGAGCTATTTTGACTCGGTTGCGATGATCATAACCTTTGTTTTTATCGGTAAATTTTTAGAAATTTTAGGCAAGAAAAAGGCGCTTGAGACCTCAAATTTCTTAAGTGATATGCTGCTTGCAAAAGTCTGCGTTTTAGAGGATGGCAAGGACATTTTAAAAGAGCCAAAGGATGTAAATTTAGGCGAAAAGATCGTGCTAAGATCAGGCGAGAGGGCGCTACTTGATGGGGTGGTGCTTAGCGGTGAGGCGAGCGTGGATAGCTCAAGCTTAACAGGCGAAAGTTTGCCACTTTTGCTAAGCTCTGGCGGCGAGGTAAAAAGTGGCGTCGTCTGTCTAAACGGGCAGATCGTCTATGAAGCAAGGCAAATTTTTAAAAACTCGTATCTCAATAAGCTTATAAATTTACTCCAAAACGCAGAGCTAAAAAAGCCAAATATCGAGCTAGCAGTCAATAAAATCGCCTCGAAATTCTCTCTTAGCGTGCTTACTCTGGCATTTTTTACATTTTGGTTTTGGTACTTTAAATTTAGCTTTTCAGAAGCGATAGTGACAGCTGTGAGCGTCATCGTCATCGCTTGCCCTTGTGCGCTAGCCCTTGCCACGCCAGTTAGCAGCGTTTGCGCCCTTGGGGTTGCCTTTAAAAACAAGGTGCTTTTTAAGGAGGCTAAATTTTTTGAAAGCCTTGCAAAGTGCGACGTGGCGGTATTTGATAAGACTGGGACGCTTACAAAGGCTAAATTTGAAGTGAGTGAGTTTTTTATAAAAGAGGGCGTGAGTGTTGATAAAATTTACTCGCTTTGCCTCATCTCAAACCACCAAATAAGCGTTGCGGTGGCTGAGTTTTTAAAGCAAAAGGGTGCAAAAAAAGTTGAGCTTGAAAATGCAAATTTAAGCGTGGCAAAGGGAGTTAGCGCTGATATTGCGGGTGAGCATTTTATCGCTGGTAGCAGGCGCTTTTTGGCTGAAAACGGAGTGAAATTTGATGAGAGTGAAGAAAATGTGAGCTTTTTTGTAGGCAAGCAGGGCGAGCTGGTGGCTAAATTTTACCTAAAAGATAGCATAAAGCCTGAGGCAAAGGCGCTAATAGACGAGCTAAAGAGTGCTGGTATGAAGGTGTGTATCCTAAGTGGCGACGTGCAAAATGTAGTAAAAAACGTGGCAGATGAGCTTGGTGTGAGCGAGTTTGGAGCAGGGATGCTGCCTGATGAGAAGGCTAAATTTATAGCTGGTCTCAAGCAGCAGGGCAAAAACGTGCTGATGGTAGGAGACGGCATAAACGACGCAGCTGCGCTTAGCCTTGCCCACGTGGCCATTTGTATGGGTAGTGGCGCGGCCGTGAGCTTAGAAAAAAGCGATGTGGTGCTACTTGATGATAGCCTGCAAAGTCTTGCAAAAGCGGTAAAAATTTCAAAATTTACCTACAAAACTATAAAGCAAAATTTACTCTTTTGCCTGCTTTATAACGCCCTTAGCCTGCCATTTGCTGTCTGTGGCTACGTCATGCCGCTATTTGCCGCGCTTTTCATGTCGGCAAGCTCGCTAAGTGTCATACTAAACTCGCTTTTTATAGTTAGAAAATTTAAGGACAAATAGTGGATACAACGACTCTTGCGATGCTTGTTTTGGTCTCTGTTTTGATGGGGGCGGCCCTGCTTTTTGGTGTGCTTTGGGGGATAAAAAATAGGCAGTTTGAAGACTACCGCAAATTTTTAGACGGAGCAAATTTAGATGGCGAAGATGCGCTAAATGAAGCTTACCGGCTTGAACTTCGCAAAAAAGAGGCACTAAAAAAGAGGCTAGAAGCTAGCAAAAACGAGCATGAAGGCAAGGGCGAGCATGACAAGGCCGACAAAAAACTCTAAAATTTTCCAAGAGATGGGCCTTGCAAAAATGGGCGCTAAAAACCTAGTCAGATAGCCAAGTGCGAAGAAAAAGCAAAATGAGGCAAGGCTAGCTCCCACGCCAAATATCAAATTTTCATCTTTAAATTTAGTCGAAACCGAGCCTATTAGGATCATCGTGTCAAGATAGACGTGAGGATTTAGCCACGTAAATGCGAGCGTTAAAAGGATGTTTTTCTTTAAATTTGATCTGGCATTTTCGCTGCTAGTATCCATGCTAAGGTCCTTAAAAAAGCACGAGTGAAAGCTCATTAGCGCGTAAAATAGCAAAAATAAAAAGCCACCATATAGGGCGATTTGCTTGATGATGGGGAAGTTTTGCACGAGGCTACCAAGCCCAAAAACTCCTGCAAAGATCAAGACAGCGTCGCTAATAGCGCAAATAAGGCAGATGATAAAGACATTTTCTCTTTTGATGCCCTGTTTTAGCACAAATGCGTTTTGCGCGCCGATAGCTAAAATGAGCGACAAAGAGGTGAAAAATCCAGATATAAATGCTTGCAATTTGTCCTTCTCGCTAAAATTTTGCTTAAATTTAGCAAAATTTAACTTTATCATAACCATAAATTTATGCCTTTTTTTATAAAATCAGCAAATTAAAATTGCAAAAAGGAAAGCAGTTGCAAGCACTAGCCCTAAAATATCGACCAAAAAATTTTGACGAGCTCATCGGACAAGAAGCCGTAAGCAAGAGCCTAACCCACGCACTTGACGAAAATAGAGTGAGCCATGCTTATTTGTTTTCAGGCCTTAGGGGAAGCGGCAAGACATCGAGTGCTAGGATATTTGCAAAGGCTTTGGTCTGCGAGAAAGGGCCAACTTCTAGGCCTTGCGAGGTCTGCGCGCAGTGCGTGATGGCAAACGAGTCGCGCCACATGGACATCATCGAGATGGACGCAGCCAGCCACAGAAAGATCGACGACATAAGGGAGCTTATCGAGCAGACAAAATACGCTCCGACGGCTGCTAGATATAAAATTTTCATCATCGATGAAGTGCATATGCTAACAAAAGAGGCGTTTAATGCCCTTCTTAAAACGCTTGAAGAGCCGCCAAGCTACGTTAAATTTATCCTAGCGACGACTGACCCTTTGAAGCTGCCAACAACGGTGCTTTCAAGGACGCAACATTTTAGATTTAAACAAATAAGCAGATATGAGATCGTAAAACACCTTGAATTTATCCTTAGCAAAGAGGGTGTGAGCTACGAGAGGGAGGCGCTTGAGATACTAGCTAGAAGTGGCGGCGGCTCGCTAAGAGATACGCTAACACTGCTTGATCAAGCTATCATTTATGGCGCTGGCAATATCACAAAATCAAGCGTGGCAGCGATGCTCGGACTTCTTGATCCAAGTAGGATCGAGCAGATCATCGAGCACGTCGCAAATGCCGATAAAAACGCCATTAGAGTGCTTGTGACCGAGCTTGAGACCTATGAGCCAGAGATGATCATAGATGAAATTTTGGCAAATTTAAAGCAGAGATTTTTAGACAACGACCCAAAATTTTCACTTCTTATATATGAGAGATTTTTTAGGATATTGGCGCAGGCAAAGTCGATGTTAAGCGTATCAAGCGACAATGGCTTTGTGCTGATGCTAATGCTTTTTATGATGATAGAGGCGCTAAATTTACAAGATATCGATGAAGCTATAAAGCTTGCTAAAAGCGAGCCTAGCGTGGCTGCGGTGTCAAAGGCTGGTGTGAGTGAGCAAATTTTAGCCATAAAAGAGGCACCAAAGTCGCCCTACGAGCAGTTTGTGGCAAAAATTTATGATAGAAGCTTTGAGCTTGGAGAAATTTTTAAAAATCACATAAGTTTTAGCTTTTTAAATGAAAATGAGCTTGGCTTAGTCGTCAATGCAACTGGCGATGAGCTGGCATTTTTCAAAAAAAGCTGGGGCGTAATGCATGAAATTTTACATACAATTTTTGGTAAAAAGATCAAGATCGTAAATGCCAAAACTCAAATTCCTACTGCAAAGCCTGAGCCAGAAACTCCGCCACAAGAGCCACAGGATAAATATAGCTACCTTGACGAGGAGATCGCCAAGATAAAGGCTAGACAGCAAGACGAGCAAAAAGATGAGCCAGTAAGCAAGCCCGAGGTAGTGCCTGAAACTAGCGTAAATGCGCTATCTCAGCCACAAAATGACTTTGCAAAAGAGCTGATGTCGCTAAGTCAGAGCAAAAGCCCAGAAGAGCTTAAAAAGCAAAGAGAAGAGGGCGTGATAAAAGAGGCAAATAGGCTTTTTGGACAGCCTGAAGTGCAAAATAGCTAGGGGTTTGACTCTTTTGTAAATTTGCTTGATTTAGCGCTTTAAATTTGACTTTTCTAGCGTAAATTTTTAAATACAAGTGGTCAAATTTAGCTTTTAATAAATTTATCTGTGGTGGCAATATTGGCTAAATAAAATCCTAAATTTATATTGCAAATTTAAAAGAGCTGTCTTTTTAAATTTAACCTATTAAAAAGACAGATAAATTTAAAATCTTAATAAATTTGCCCCCTTATCTGTGCAAAATAAAATTTAATTCAATTTTTAACCACCGTAGGATTTTATATTTCAAATTTTAAGTTTAAAATTTATCCGATGCGGTTTTTTGGATATAACCTTAAATTTCTAAATTTGCATGAACTTAGGCTTATTAAATTTAACCTTTCTAAAGCAAAATTTCTAAATAAAATTAGTCAAATTTAGCTTGTTGTTTTGTTTTGATGCTTAAATTTAAAGCCAAAATTTATCTGCTATGACCATTTTTGCTAGGAAAAATCTCTAAACTAAAAAATTTACAATGGCTATGACTTGTTAATTTTTAAATTTATCCTTTTGGACAAAATTTCTAAACGAAAGTAGTCAAAATTTAGATAGGTGTTTTTTGTTTTTATGCTTAAAGCTTGAAGTCTTAAATTTATCTGTCATGGCTTTTTTGGATATGAGCTTAAATTTCTAAATTTGCATGAGTTTGGGCTTATTAAATTTAAAATTTATTCTTGTGCGTAAAGCCAAATTTAGACCAAAATTTAACTATATAGACTTTATATTTAAAAAAAATCTCCAAGCCCAAAAAGAGCTTGGAGATTGCGTTTTAGCAAGAGAAGCAGGTTTTAAACTCATAAGCGGTTGGGCGCGCTTCGTAAG
>CAUSWS010000092.1:0-6066 GCA_963535265.1 uncultured Campylobacter sp.
GTGCCAGGCAGAGGCATGCCAACGCTGCCAGGTCTATTAAATGTAAGCTCTTTTAGGCTCTCTTTTTCTAGGATATTTGGCATATTTACAGCTGCCACTGGTGCCGTTTCGGTCGCGCCATATCCTTCATAAATTTCTATGCCAAATTTGAGCCTAAACTCGTCTTTTATCTCAGGTTTTAGCTTTTCAGCCCCAGCTACGACCATTCTGGCACTTTGAAACATCAGCGGATGAAGCTTTTTGTTTCTGGTGTAGAGCCTAAAGAACGTTGAGGTGCCAAAGATGATGCTAGCGCTGTGTCTTGCGGCCATTTTGCCGATAGTCGCTCCGTCTGTTGGGTCAGGCACACTCACCATTTTTATCCCCTCGCAAAGTGGCATAAGTGTGGTGACTGTTAGGCCAAATGAGTGAAATACTGGGAGTGAGTTTAAGATCACGTCATCTTTTTTGAAATTTAGAAGTTCGCTTATTTGCTTGATGTTTGCAAGTAAATTTTTATGGCTTAGCTCGATGCCTTTTGGCTCGCCCTCGCTGCCGCTACTAAATAAAATGGTAGCTGTATCCTCTAAGCTCACTGGCTTAAAGTAGCAAAGTTTGATGAGCCAAGTTGGGGCAAAAAAGGCAGTTAAAAGTGCTAAAAATTTCTCTTTTTTTGAGACGCTAGCTGAGAGGTCTTCTGCAAATTTAGCCTTGCCGCTCATCGCATCTTTTAGATCAAAGCCCTTAAGTGTGAGTTTTTCAAGAAATTTGCTAGATGTGATCACTGTGTTTATATTTGCTTTTCTTAGGGCGTGATTTAGCGAGGTCTCATTTAGTGTGTAGTTTAAATTTACGCTCACTTTGCCCATGGCAAGAAGCGCCATATTTACGATGGCTGCGATGCTTGAGCTAGGCAGCAAGATACCTATATTTTTCTCATCTTTTAGCTCGCGTTTGAAAATTTTGATAAAAACTAAAACGGCGGTTATAAATTTCAAGTTGCTTAAATTTAGCCCAGTGCTGTCGCTCACGCACTCTTTAAATTTACTCTCTTTTGCGTTGTTTAGCCACTCGCTCGTTAGTGGTTTTTGCCTTGAGATAAAGCTCTCCCACGATGAAAAACTAAGCTCAAGCACCTTTTGCTTCATCTTTGCAGCGTTTATAAATGTGGTTATTGGCTTGCCAAAGGCGACGATGATGTCGCGTCTGCCGTTTTTAGAAGTGAGGTCTTTGTAAAATTTACTAGCTCTTGAAAAGCTCGAACCCCAAAGGCCACGAAGATAAAATGGCACGATGCAAATTTCTTCTAGATCTCTGATGATAAGCTCAAAGCCCTTTTGAAACTCATTTATCTGGCCGTTGTAGCTGATGTGTCCCTCTGGGAAAAGTGCGACCACTTCGCCATTTTTTAGGCACTCACGCACAAGCTCGATCGACTCTTTACTTGCCCCTGCGCCTATCGGGATCACTTTAAAAAATTTAAAAATTTGCTTTAGATACCATTTGTTATAGATCGTTCTATACATGACAAATCTTATGCCCCTAGGGCTTGCAGCTTGAAGCACGAGCCAGTCGATCCAGCTAATGTGATTGCCAAGAAGTAGCGCGCCGCCACTTTGTGGTAAATTTTGAAGCCCTTCAACGAAAAAGCGGTACTTTGTCTTTAAAAATGGCAGTAAAAGTAGCCTTGTAAAAAGGTGTGGAAGCTGTAAAATGGCGCAAAAACTGCCGACTAAGCAAACAAGCGCTGTAAAGACAAAGAGGCCAGTGGTTGAAATTTCAAAATATACTAAGCCTATGCCAATGGCTAGAAATAGCAGCATTGAGACGTTTTGCAAGAAGTTATTTGCCGCCATTATCTTGCCGGTGCTCTTTTGTGGCGCAAAGTACTGGATCATCGCATTTAGCGGCACTATAAATATGCCTCCAAAAAAGCCAAATGCAAATGAGCTAAGGCTCACTACGCCGATGCTTGAGCCAAATGCGAAAAATAAAAGCGAGAAAAATATACCAATAGCACCCATCGGCACGATGCCAAGCTCGATGTGAAGCTTTGACATAGAGCCAGCCACGTATGAGCCAAATGCTATGCCTATGGCGCTTACTGCAAGGATCGCTTGCACTGCTAGAGAGCTGTCGTCGTTAAAAACTGCCTTGTAGTGAGCTGGAAAAGCTGCGATGATGATCTGAGAGATACCCCAAAATATGCTAAGACCAGCGATGCTTAGCCAGATATTTTTATCTGATCTTACCTCTTTTAAATTTTCTCTTAAGTAGCTAAGGCTGATGTATCTTTTAAGCTCAAATTCTCCGCTTTGTTCGTTTGTTTCACTGATATAAGGTAGCTTGTAGGCAAAAAATGCTTCAAGTGCGCTAAATACGACTAAAAAGATGCCGACAGGATAGACGCTTTTTAAAATTTCTTCTGAGTTTTCGCCTTGGATGTATAAATTTTCAAATATAAATGAAAATAAAAATGAGCTAACAAGTATCGCAACGATGGTAAGCGCTTGGATGACGCCGTTTGCTGTGCCAAGTCGCTCAGTGCCGACAAGTGCTTTGATGATGCCATATTTTGCTGGCGAGTAGATCGCACTTTGAGCAGCCAAAATGAGCGTGAGTGCAAATGCCACGCCAAAGGCACCTAAAAGGTAGCTAATAAGCACCGCAACACTGATAACAACGCCAAAGACGGCGCAAATTCTGATAACCTTTGTCTTTGCAAATTTGTCATTTATAAAGCTTGAAGGCGAAAATAAAAATATAAATGGAAGCAAGATCATCGCATTTATAACGGCTGTTAGGATAAAAAGCGTGTCGCCTGAGTAGGTCTTTAAAAGGACGTTTTGGATAGTGATCTTGTGCGCTAGATCGACACTTGCGTTTAAAAATGCGATCGCAAGGTAGGGCAAAAAGCCAGTGACTTTTAGTAAATTCCTCATGAATAAAGCCTTTTTGGATTTAAAATTTTGTAAATCTAACAGCAAAATATTTAAAATATCATTAATAAAAAACTCTAGCCATAAATTTTGTGGTGAAATTTCTTTGAAAAAATTTAAATTTTATATGCTTTTTGATAAAATCCGCCTATCAAAAATAAGGAAAAATTTATCATGGACTATGAAATCATCGTCGTTGGCGGCGGACATGCTGGCATTGAGGCAAGTCTTGCGGCTGCTAGAATGGGCAAACAAACTTTACTGATCACTATCTTGGCCGAGCAAATAGGCGCTGCAAGCTGTAATCCAGCCATCGGAGGCCTTGCTAAAGGACATCTTGTAAAAGAGATCGACGCGCTTGGCGGTCAAATGGGACTTACGACTGACGCTGTTGGTATCCAGTTTCGCGTGCTAAATGAGAGCAAAGGCCCAGCAGTACGTGGTAGCCGCGCTCAGATCGATATGGATAGATACCGCGTTTATATGAGAAATTTGCTTTTAAACACTCCAAATTTAGAAATTTCTCAAGAGATCGCCACTGAAATTTTAAGCGAAAATGGCGAAGTAACAGGCGTTAAAACCCACCTAAATAACATCTATAACGCAAAAAAAGTGATAATTACAACTGGCACATTTTTAAACGGGCTAATCCACGTTGGATTTAACAAACTTGAAGCTGGCCGCGTGGGCGAGCTAAGCGCAAAGGATCTAAGCTCTAGTCTAAGAGAGCTTGGACTAAATTTAGGCAGGCTAAAGACTGGAACATGCCCAAGGATCGACGCAAAAACGATAAATTTTGAAATTTTAGAGAAGCAAGATGGCGATGCAAAGCCAGTTGCATTTAGCTTTAGAACTAAAAATTTCTCCCCAACGCAGCTGCCATGCTACATCGCCTATACAAATGAAACCACCCATGAGATAATCCGCTCAAATTTTGACAAAGCGCCACTTTTTACAGGTCAGATAGAGGGTGTCGGACCAAGATATTGCCCTAGTATCGAGGATAAGATAAACCGCTTTGGCGACCGCGACAGACACCACCTTTTCATCGAGCCTCAGACCCTTGAAGCGACAGAGTACTACATAAACGGCTTTTCAACGAGCCTGCCTTATGAGGTGCAAGTGCAGATGCTACGCTCCGTAAAGGGCTTTGAAAACGCAAAAATCGTAAGGCATGGATACGCCATCGAGTACGACTACGTCGAGCCAACGCAGCTAAAACATAGCTTGGAGACCAAAAAGGTAAAAGGGCTATACTTGGCTGGGCAGATAAACGGCACGACTGGATACGAGGAGGCCGGCGCTCAGGGGCTAATGGCTGGTATAAATGCAGCGCTTTCGCTGGATGACAAAGAGCCGCTTATCTTGCGCCGTGATGAGGCTTATATCGGCGTTTTGATAGATGATCTTGTGACAAAAGGGACAAAAGAGCCATATAGGATGTTTACGAGTAGGGCAGAGTATCGCTTGCTTTTGCGTGAGGAAAATGCCATTTTAAGGCTTGGCGGATATGGCCATGAGCTTGGGCTGCTTGATGATGAGACTTTTAAAAAGATAGAAAATATAAGAAGAAATTTAAAAGAGGGGCTGGAGTTTTTAAACGAGACTCAGATCACGCCAAGCAAGGCAAATTTAGAGCTTTTAGCAAGCCTTGATGAAGAGCCGATCAGTCAAAATGTGAGCCTTCAAAAGATCGTAGCTAGAAAGAGCTTCACGGCTGAGAAACTAAGAAAGCTTGATGAGAGATTTGTAAATTTAGACGATGCGAGCATGGATCAAATTTTAACCGAGTGCAAATATCAGCACTACATCAGCGAGCAAAAAAATCAGATAGAAAAAATGAAAGATATGATGGATGTGAAAATCCCTGAAAATTTCGACTTTAGAAGCATAAGCGGACTTAGCAACGAAGTGGTCGAAAAGCTTGAGAAATTTGCCCCGCCAACGCTCTTTTCGGCGAGTGAAATTTCAGGTATCACACCAGCAGCGATCGACATCTTGCATATTTATATAAAGATGAGCGAGAAAAAGGCTTAAATTTAAGCCTTTTATGGTTTTAAAGTTTAACTAGCGTTTAAAATTTAAAACAAAGTCACTCGTTTTTTAGTAGTTGCTATTTATAATTTTTTAAGTTTAATAAATTTTATTATTAAAATTTTCTATTTTACAAGAGCTAAAATAGAAAATTTTTTTATCTTAACGTTTGGGCATTAGGTCAAATTTCTCTTTTATAAGAAGCTCTAAGTCGCGATATACAGGTGTTTTTAGATAAATTTATTTCAAATTTTAGTGTAAAAAAAGCTTAAATTCACTTTATTTTTATAAACTATATTATGAGATTATAGTTTTTTAATTTTTTGGGAGTATAATCGTTTAAATTTTATTTATAGAAAGGAAATTAATGTCAGTAAAGCAAGAAAGACGAAGCTTTATCGGCCTTGCGTTTGGTGCAGTGGCAGCTGTGGGTGGCGCTATGTCACTAGTTGCCATGAAAAAGACCTGGGATCCGCTCCCTAGCGTAAAAGCTGCTGGTTTTACAACCGTCGATCTAAGCCCGATCAAAGATGGCGAAATGAGACAGGTTGAGTGGCGTAAAAAGCCTATTTTTATCCTCAAAAAAAGTCCAGATATGGCTAAAAACGACAAGAGAGATGTTGTCGTTGGAGATGCGAGATATGTAGTTCTTATCGGACTTTGCACACACCTAGGATGTATCCCTGAGTACAAGTCTAGCAAGCAAATTTTTGTCTGTGCCTGTCATGGCGGCGAATTTAACGTCGATGGCATACAGACATACGGACCTCCACCAAGACCGCTTGACATCCCACCATTTAAGATAGATGGAACAAAGCTAGTTCTAGGCGAAACAAGCCCAGAATATGAAAAATTAGTAGCTAAAGCTTAGGAGGTTAGTGATGTCTTTATCTCATAAATCAACTGGCGTTATTGACTGGCTTGACCAACGCCTAGCTTTTACAAAACTTATGAAGGTTCTAGTTAGCGAATACTGGATTCCAAAAAATATAAATTTCCTTTGGGCGATGGGCGTTATCCTAACGACACTTTTCTTACTTTTGATCATCACTGGCTTTTTGCTTATGATGTATTACAAACCAGACATACATTTAGCCTTTGATAGCGTAAATTA
>CAUSWS010000093.1:0-5984 GCA_963535265.1 uncultured Campylobacter sp.
TTTAGGCGCTCAAGCATCGCTATTTTTTGGGCGTAAATTTCATCAAATTCGGTCTTTATATCAAGCAAAGTTTTATTTAAAAATGAGTTATTTGAGCACATAAGATCGTCAAATTCATAAAGGCTAAAGGCATTTAGCATGCGTTCATAAACATCTTTTGCGCTTGGGATGTAGAGTGGCGTGCCCATTTGCAGGTGCGAATTTAGCGAGTTTTCGATCTTTTGCTTTAGAAAATAAACCGCAAGCTTAAGCGCATTTTCGTAGTTTGACGCAACCTTTACGTCAAGCTTTTCAAAAAAGAGCGATATCTTTTGCGTTGCCTTAAATTTGGCATTTTCATACTCTCTTAAGAAATTCTCATAGGTCCTGCCAGCGTAGGTGTTTATCGATTTTGTCTCGTAGTTTGAGGCAAACTCATCAAATGGATTAAAGCTCTCGTAGCGAGATTTATAAACGAAAAGCTCATCTTCTAAGCTTTTATAAAGCTCATCAAAAGCCGATATAATCTCGTTTTCAAGCTCTTTTAGATCCCTTTTGTAGCGTTTAAAAAATTTAGAAAAGACGACGTCTTCATAGATGAGCTTTGAAAAGACCTCGTCCGTGTCAAGGCTTATCATCTCAAAGTTTTCGCGCTTATAAATTTCTTTGTTTAAAAGCGTCTTTGTTTGGTTAAATTTTGTCCTAGAAAATGGCTTAAGTAGCTTAAAAACCTCATCACTCGCAAGCTTGATAGCCTCGCTCATATCGCTGTATCGCAGGGCGATTTTAGGCTTAAACTCCTCTTTTATCGCTTCTAGTTTTTCTTCAAGCGTGGCATTAAATTTATCCAAAATTTCATCAGCTGCGCTATAAACTTTTAGGCGGTTTTCTTGCTCGCTAATCAAAAAATTTACTATCTTTTTCGCCCTTGCTTTTATGAAATTTTCTTTAAAACTGGCACTTAAAAACGCCTCTTTTACAGCGCTTAGTGCTTTAGTGAAATTTGAGCTTTCTAGCTCGCTCTTGTTTTCATTTATGATGCCAAGGAGTGCTTGCTTTGACGAGATGGCGATGATATCTTCAAAAAGCTCGCCGTAAGTTTGCCTAGCGTGCTTTAGCAAGCTTTCAAGCTCGTCCTCGCTTAGCTTGTCCTTTTGATTGATGAAACAAAGCGCTTTTAGGTCGTTTGTCTTTAAAATTTCTTCTACGCTTTCAAGCTCGCTAGCCTTTGCTGCGTTATTTGCAAGACTTAGCCAGATCGCGCCGCAGACTTTTTTTAGCGTGTTTTTGGTCTCTTTTGTGTCGGCATCTCTTAGCGAGTTTAGCCCTGGTGTGTCGATGAAATTTACCTCTTTTAAAATTTCACTTGGCGCATAAAGTGTCATGCTTTTTATCTGCTCGCTCATAGTGTTTAGCTGGGCAAGCTCGCTGCTAGCTAGCAAGCTCTCGCTGCCGTTTGCAAATTTCACGCTAAGAAGCGGTATCTTTGCAAATTTTAGCCGTACAGCCTTTGCTGTGACAGGCGTTAGACCTGATGGCAAGATGTTTTGTCCAAGCAGAGCGTTTAAAAATGTTGATTTGCCACTTGAAAACTGACCGATGACGGCGATTAGAGGCGGCTCATTTAGAGTGTCGATTAGTAAATTTAGGCTCTCTTTTATCTCATCGCTTGCGTGCAGACTTGGATCATTTAGCTCATTTACCAGCCTTGCTAGCTCGCCCTTAAAGTCACTTGTAAAAACCTTAAAATATCTCGCCTTATAGGCATTTATGAACTCATTAAACATTTTCTAGCTCCCCTAAAAGCGAGCAAATTTCATCTTGCAAGGCGTTTTGCTCTTTTAGTTTTAAAAGTGAGTTTTGATTTTGCGAGCTAAGCTTTTCTAGCTCACGATCTAGCTCTTTTAGCCTCTTATCAAGCGTGGCTTTTTGAGCGCTTTCATAGGTTTTTATGAGGTTTAAAAGGCGGTTTTTTTCGTGGTCAGTTAAAATTTCACAAAATTGAGAGATATTTTTATCTTTTAGCAAGCCCTCTTTTAAGCTTAAAAGTGCTTCACTTGCGTCACTTGAAATTTTCGCTCTAAATGCAGCTAAAAGCTCCTTAAATTCAAGCTTTACGCCCATTTGCTCTAAAAAGTCATTGATGTTAAAAATCTCATCTTTGCTCATAACATAATCATCAAAATTTAAAGCGATGTTTTGCTCGCATGCTTTTGTTTGCACCAAAGTTTCGTTTCTAGCCTCTCTCATAAGTGCCATCACACCGTCACGAAGTGTTGTTTTTGCTATTTGCTCTAGGCGCTCAAAATTTAGGCTTTGCTTTTTGCTTTTGCAGTAGGCTATCTCGCTTTTTACCTTATCGTTTAAGTTTTGCAAAAGCGTCTCAAGCCCCATTTTATAGATGTTTTTGGTATTGCTACTTTCAAGCTTTGCAAGCTCGTTTTGAGTTAGGCTTTCAAGTTTAGAGAAATTTTCACTAAGTGCGTTTTTGACGCTTGCCTGCTCATTTTGAAGCTTTTTAAGCTCCACTTCATAAGCTTTGAGCGACAAAATTTCAGCCTTAGTAGCTTCAAGCTTGCTATTTAGGATATTTTTTAGCTCCTTTTGATACGAGCTTAAGATAAGGGCTGATTTTTTAGAATTTTTGCCAAAAAGCACCTCGTAAAGATAGTCCTTAAACTCCTCTACACCGCTATTTGCAGCACCTTCTAAGTAGCTTTTTGCACTAAGTGCAAAATAATCAATCTCCACGCCATTTATCTGCTCGCCGATCGCTTTTTTTGTGTAGTTTAGCGTCTCGTTTAGCTCTTTAGCACTTAGCTCATCAGCGTGAGTTAGCACCACAGCAAGCCTTACGATGTGCGAGTTTTCAAGGCATTTTTTCAAAAAGAGCGCGTCCTTTTGCGTGGCACTTTGTGAGGCGTTCATGAGGTGGGCTAAAAGGTCGCACTCCCTCATAAAATTTGTAGTGATCTGCTCTCTTAAAACCACCGCATCATCGATGCCTGGCGTGTCTATGATGCAGACGTTGTCTTTTAAAAGCTCCAAATCGTCATAAAGCTCGACGCTTTTTACGAGATTTGCTGTTTTTGAGCTTGAAGAGGTGTAGTTTTTTACCTCATCTATGCCGATATCTACGCTTTTGCTTAGTAAATTTTCGCTTGGTATGCCAAGTGCTAAAAGCTCATCAATGCTATAAAAATTTACCCTTGCAAAGCTATCTTTGGAGTATTTTAAAATGGTTAAATTTATCGTTTCTGGCACGTTTGAAGCGCCAAGGACAGATTTGTTTAAAAGGGCGTTTAAAAGGGTTGATTTGCCAGAGTTTATGACGCCGCTTGCTGCTATGTTAAAAAGCGTTTCGTTTGATCTTTTTTTGGCTGCCGCAAGTGCCTCTAAAAATGCTTTATCGCTATCAAGTAAGCTTGCTTTTTCGTTTATCTCATTTAAAAAGTCTAAGTTTTTATGAAAGTGATCTTTTGGCTTGGTATGAGAAATTTTAGTCTCATTAGCGCCCTTGTTTTTGCTTATGATCTTTTCTAAAAAGCCGAATTTCTCATCATCTATGATCTTTTCATCACGCAATATTTCTAGGTATTTTACTATCTCATCACTTGAAATTTTAGCCTCATTTAGTGCTTTAAAAGTCGCAAGCTGCGCACTTTGTATGCTAAATATATCTAGCTCAACCTTAAGCCTTTTTAGCACCGCTCTAAACTCATCAAGCGCCATAAACTGATCTAAGTTTCTCTCGTCGCAAACCAAAAGAAGAGCTAGCAGATCTGGGTAAAATGGCACACTAGCAGCAGCATTTGTATAAATTTTATTTGCACGCCAAGCCTGTTTTAAAAACTCATCCATAAAAACTCTTTTTATTGATATTTTGGGATTTTATTAAATTTTTACTTATGAAGCTATCAAAGAAGAGTTACGAGCTTTAGTAGATAGTAAAATATAATTTTAACTTCTCAAAATAGCGAATTTGCTCTTATTTGAATGAACTAGAGCATGCTTTTAAAATGTAATACTTTTAAACTTAAAGATATTTATTTTAGTAGCAAAATTTATCTTGCATAAAACATCGCAACCAAACCGCGGTTTATATCTTTCGTATCGCCATCATCTATCTTCGTGACCTTTGAGATGCTCACACTTTTATCGCTATTTATCGTGAAAGTGAGTTCAATAACTCTCTCATTTACCTTTCTAGCATTTTCACCAAAATAGATCACTTCTGGCTCTTTTTGCGAGTAGTAGGCGGCATATTTGCTTTGGGCTACGACGTTGTCAAAGACCCATTTTTGTTTGATATCTAAATTTTGAGCGAGCTCATTTTTAAACTCAAGGTCACAGCTAACAGAGGCTAGGTAGCCAGCACTTTCTTTCGTCGGATCAAATTTACAGTGCTTGTTCGCGATGGATAAAATAGTCTCTTTGTCTATGCTTTTACCACTTTTTAATATACTATTTGCGCTATCAAGTGCTAGTTCCAGGCTATTATCAACTCTTTTTTGCTGAGCAGCTTTTGCACTATTTAGAGCTTTTATGTAGCCGCTATTTTTTCTTTCAAACTCATCTTCAAGCACATTTTTCCCTATCACGCAGCTTACTTTAACCACTTTTTTATCGTCGCTACTGATGTCTTGCCACTGGGTGCTTGTACAGCCTTTAAAGCTATCTATTGCTGAGCCTATTGTTATTGATTTGTTACCTTTTAAAATGTAGTTTTTAACAATGCCTATGTTGCTTTCCTTGCAGCCCACTAATAATAAAAGTGCGCTAAATCCTAGAAATAGAGCCTTTTTCATCATTTTACCTTTTTGTAAATTTGATGAAATAGTACCAAATCAAACTTTAAAATATTATGATTTTACTCAAATAAATTACATAAATATAATTTATTAAAATACTTTGAGAAATTTTAAGCTAGAAATAGCGCAAATTTGCACTATTTTTTTAAATTTTAAAAAGAATTTTGAAAGTATTTGTGAGGAAATTTACAGCTCTAGCTCAAATTTTTTAAAGCTAACCCTTGGATGTATCGCTAGTTCGCTGTGGCTTACAAACTCTTTTTTTAGGTATTTTTCTCGACCAGCTCTTGCTATCATCAGCGCATTATCAGAGCAAAACGCAAGTGGGGCTAGCAAAAGCTCGCACTCATTTTTTTGACAAAGCGCCTCAAGTCTTTTGCGTAAATTTAAATTTGCGCTTGCTCCGCCAACGACGCCAAAACGTTTGAAATTTCTTAGTTTAAAAACCTTTTCAAGCTTATTTAAGATGTGCTCACAGGCCGTATTTTCAAAGGCGTAGCAAATATCTGCGATATCTTTTTGTGTGATGGTTTTAAGCTTTGAAATTTCAACCCTGACTTGGTTTTTAAGCCCTGAAAAGCTGTATTCAAGGCGCTTGTCGTGAAGAAGTGGGACGGTAAATTTAAACCTCTCTTTATCCTCGCATAAAAGTGCGTTTTGCTGCACCACAGCGCCTCCTGGATAGCCAAGATCAAGCATCTTTGCAACCTTGTCAAAGCTCTCGCCAAAGCTATCATCGCTTGTGCTTGCAAGCTCTGTAATCTCGCCATTTTCGCTAATCTCAAGTATCATCGTATGTCCGCCACTAACTAGCAAAACGCCAAGCGGAAAGGTGGCTTCATGGTCTAAAAATAGCGAGTAGATGTGACCAACTAGGTGATTTACGGCGATTAGTGGGATATTTAGGGCGATGCTTAGCGCTTTTGCCATGCTGACGCCACCTATCAGGCTCACGCTTAGCCCTGGCTCATTTGTCACAGCGATCGCTTTAATATCTTTTAAATTTGGCAAGATATCATTTAAAAGTGCTGGCAGCGCCTTTGTGTGAAGCCTTGCCGCGAGCTCTGGGACCACGCCACCAAAGATAGCGTGCTCCTCTTCTTGAGAGATCTTTTTATAATAAATTTGCTCCAGTGTGCCTTCATCTATGAGCGCGACAGAGCTGTCATCGCAGCTACTTTCGATGCCAAGTAT
>CAUSWS010000094.1:0-5949 GCA_963535265.1 uncultured Campylobacter sp.
AACTTTATCTAGTTTTATATATCCCATTTCAACTAGCTTGTTATAAATTTGAGAGATTTTTGGTCCAGCAGCGCTACCACCGTGACCGCCGTGCTCGACAACCATCGTTATGACGTATTGTGGGTCCTCAAAAGGCGCATAGGTCGTCATCCACGCATGAGATCTTTGCAGATACGCCATATCTTCTTCTTTCATACGTTTCTTTTCAGTTTGCGAGATGCCAACGACCTGAGCTGTTCCAGTCTTTGCCGCAACCTTTACAAGACTTCCCACAAAGTGCCTATTTGCCGTGCCTCTTGGGTGATTTGCCACCTCATACATCGCATGTCTAATGGCAGGTAGCTGCGACTTCTCAAACGGCGTAAAAGCATCATCTGTTGGCGTAAAATCAACATCCTTGCCATCTATGCTCTTTAAAAAATGTGGCGTCACATTTAGCCCAGTTGCAAGGCCTGCTGTGTATTTAGCCACCTGCATAGGCGTGACTAGAAAATTTCCCTGTCCTATAGAAGTGATGAGCGTCTCGCCTTGAAACCACGCCTTGCCATACTTCCTCATCTTCCACTCCCTGCTTGGCAGTGTCCCCACAAATTCATTTGGCAAATCAACCTCTGTTTTTCTACCAAAGCCCATACGCTCAAGTATTGGCACAATGGCGTCTATGCCGATCTTTTGGCTACCCTTGTAAAAATAATCATCGCAGCTCTCTCTAATGGCTGTGTTCATATTAACCGTGCCATGACCATGTGAGTTCCAGCAGCGAAATTTACGCCCTCCAAGCTCATACGATCCACTACAAAAAAAGCTATCATATTTGCTCATGCCATTGTCTAAAAAGGCAAGCGCCATACCCATTTTTACGACAGATCCTGGCGGATAGAGGCCGTTTATAAGCTTATTTGTAAATGGATGATCGACGTTTTTTACAAGCTCTTCCCACTCAGCCTGAGAAATTCCAAGCACAAAAGGATTTAGATCATACTCAGGAAAGCTTCCAGCTGCGATGATGGCACCATCTTTTAAGCTCATAACTATGACGCTTCCTGCATCCTTACCAAATACATCAGCGACGAACTGCTGAAGCTCAAGATCGACGGCGAGCTTTATGTTTTGACTTTGTGGCGCTTGATAGCTCACCTGCTCGATCTCCTCATTTAGCGCATTTACCTTGATCTTTTTAAAGCCTTGAATTCCTTGCAAGATAGGGTTATAAAAGCGCTCTACGCCGCTTCTACCGATATAGTTTGTAAGCTTTGTCAAGGGGTCATTTTCCATATCTTTTTGGTTTGCCCTGCCGACATAGCCGATGATGTGAGAAGCTAGGTCATTGTATGGATAGTGGCGTTTTGATGCGGGCCTTATCTCTAAATTTTCACGCAGAGAAAGGGGTGCAAAAAATGGCAAAAATTTATCATAATCAACAAATTCGACCACGTTTATGAAGTCTTGGTTATAGGCTGAATCGTTTTTGATATATTCATTTTTAAGCTTGGTGACGTTTAGATCGCCAAATAGCGAGCCAATATAGGCTAGCTCGTCGTCTAAAATTTTCACCTTTTTGTTTGCGCTAAGGTGCGGCTTTACATAGATAGAAAAGCCAAGACGATTGACCGCCATAGGCTTGTCGTGCGCATCAAAGATGATGCCTCTAACTGGAGGGATGTAGATAGTTTTTATCGCATTTTGCTCGGCGATTTCGTTGTAATAAGTATTTGAATTGACACTTAGGTGGTAGATCCGTCCCAAAAGCATGATCCAAAAAAGAGCGATCACGCCAAAAACGATACGCATCCTCATAGCACTTTGTCCCTAAAAAGCACGATAGTAAGCACACTTTCAAGCGCTATAAAAAACAGATACTCTGCACTAAAAGTCAAATTTGGCTCGTTTAAAACATATGCGAAAAGATTATTTACAAGAAAAGTGAGTACATAGCCAGAAGCGACAAAGATGATGAGCAGGCAGTTTCGCCACTTCATCGTCGTATAGAGCCAGTCTAGCACGAAGTTGTAAAATAGCAAAAATGCGATGATCGTTGAAAAGAGATAAAAGCCATGAATTTGCTCGGAAAAGACCAAGAAAATGAGCGAAAAATACCACGAAGGTTTAAACTCATCATACTGCTTTTGCTTTCTTGAATACTCCAAAATCATATATGTAAAAAAAATGCCAATAAGTGGCGGCAAGAAGCCAAACTGCGTAGTTGCGATCTCGTAAGAGAGCAAAAAAATGGCCCACAAAAAGCCTTTAAAAATTTTAATGTCCAAGCTGCTTATGGTTTGCATTTTACCTACCAAGAGCGTGGTTTATGATAGCTTCCCGTGCCTTGTCGATGCCGCTTTTGCTGAGTGTCGAGACCAAAATGCCACTTGGGTCAAATTTCATTATCGCACTCTTTTGGCTTTGATTTAGCTTGTCGCTTTTTGTGTATAAATTTAAGATTTTTTGATCAGCCCTTAAAAAGCTTTTTAGATAAGAATCTACGTTCACGTCGATGTCTAGGTTAAAGTGCCTAGCGTCGATTAGATGTATAAAAAGTCTGATGTCGCTTCTAAATTTCAAAAACTCATCTAAATTTTTACGCCACTCATCGTGTTTTGACTTTGCTACTTTTGCGTAGCCAAAGCCTGGTAGATCGACTAAGATGAGCTTAAATTTCTCTTTTTCGCCCTCTTCTTTTTCCTCACAGAACTCAGCCTCAAAGAAATTTATAAGCTGTGTTTTGCCAGGAGTTGATGAGCTTTTGGCTAAATTTTTTTGATTTACAAGTGCGTTTATGAGGCTACTTTTCCCCACATTTGACCTGCCCAAAAAGACCACCTCGCTTGTCACAAAACTTGGAGCCTCTTTTATGCTTGGGCTTGAAGTGATAAATTTAGCGCTCAAGGCTCTTATCACTTGGTTTTATCCTCGATCTGAAAGATAAATTTAACCGGCTTTTTCTCGTCGCTATTTACGCTATATGTGCCATCTTTTTGATTGACAACGATCTTTTCGCCATAGACATTTTTATCAGTCTCCACTTCATGCAAATAGCCATTGCCAGTTACTGTGTAGGTCTGCTTTGCAGGCTCATAAGTGAGTGTGTCGCCCTTGCCTTCGTAGTGCTTGTCTTTCATAAAAATTTTAGCCCTAGCGTTGCCTGTAGCTACATATTTTACTGGCTGGCGCTTTTTGTCAAAGTGCACAACGACTTTGTTTGCTTTTAACTCATCGTATGAGCCTTTTTTGATATTTACATTGCCTACAAACTCGCTGATTTGTTTGTTCTCATCAGCAAAAAAATCATTTGATGTGATCTCAACCTGCTCTGCGTTTAAAAATGTAAAGCCCAAAATCACCGCTAAAATCGCTGCTTTTCTTCTACCCATGCCCTTAACCCTTTTATCTGCGTTTGTTTTTTACCAAGATCATAGCTTCCACTATCACCCAGTGCTTTGTCGCCATTTCTAGTGATGGTGAAATTTGCCTCTGATCTTACTATTTTTGTCTTTGTGTTATATATAACTTCATCGCTTTTAAATTTCAAACTATCGTTGTTTTCATAGTTCGCATTTTTTTGAAAGATTACCTCATCATTTTGCGAGATAGCCTCGTCTGAGCTTAGAAAATGTCTTAAATTTCCCCTTAAAATTCTCGCTTTAAAGTCTAAAAACTCATCCCTGTCGCTATATCTATTTAGCTCGTCACTTTCATAAACTCCGCTTATCTTGGTCGAGTTTATCTCGTAATCAACCACGTCATTTACCTGCATATTTGATATCTTGGTATCAACCTTTAGCACGTTTGCTAGGTATGGGTCTTGAGCCGCTAAAAATATCATCACAGCACTAAAAATAGCCACGACGAAGTAGAAAATTTTTACAACCAACGCTTAGACCACTCGTCATATAAATTTTCTGATTTTATGATCATCTCGATCATCTCTCTAACAGCGCCATTGCCACCTTTGTGCTTTAGCTTTGTCTTTACATCAAGCTCTTTAATGGCATCTTTTGGCTTAAAGCTCCATGCAACTGCGTCTAAAATTTTATAGTCGTTGTAGTCATCGCCGATAGCCGCTGCGTTTTTAAAGCTAAGCCCTTCAAATTTTAATATCTCGCTTGCTACTTCAAATTTATCGCCAACGCCTTGATAGACGTGATTTATCTTTAGATCCTCAGCTCTTCGCTCAACGATAGCTGACTTTCTGCCAGTGATGATAGCCACTTTCTTACCAAGCTTTAGCCAACTCTCTATCGCATAGCCATCTTTTACATCAAAAAATTTAAGCTCTTCGCCATTTGCATTGTAGATGATCTTGCCATCAGTGAGGCACCCATCAACATCTAAAAATATAATTTCTATCATAAAACGCCCTTAGTACTTGGAGTGCCGATCCTTGCATTTTTAGCAAGCGCTCTGCGGAGTGCAACGGCAAATGATTTAAACGTTGCCTCAATGATGTGATGAGTATTTTTGCCACGAATTTGATTTAGATGAAGAGTGATGGCTGAATTTATAGCAACTGCTCTAAAAAACTCCTCTACAAGTTCAGTGTCAAACTCCCCTACTTTGGCGTTTTGGTTAAAATTTTCATATACGAGGTAGGCTCTGTTGCTAAGATCTAGCGCGCAAAAAACAGCTGCCTCGTCCATAACAACGCTCGCCTCGCCAAATCTCTCAACGCCACTTAGCGGATATAAAGCCTCTTTTAAAAGCTGCCCCAAAACTATGCCGACATCTTCGACGCTGTGGTGAAAATCCACGTGCGTATCGCCCTTGCATGAAATTTCAAGATCAAGCAAAGAGTGCTTTGTAAATGCCTCGAGCATATGGTCGAAAAAGCCAATTCCTGTGTTTATCTTTGCAACTCCAGAGCCGTAAATTTTAAGTTTCATAGAAATTTGCGTCTCTTTTGTGTTTCTAGTTAGTTCTAAAATTTCCTCTCTCACGCCCTAGCCTCTTACTATAAATGCACCTTGGAATTTACCGCTTCTAGCGTAATCCCTAGCCTCGTCCTCGCTTCTAAAGCCATTTAAGAATACCCTATAAATAGTTGAGCCATCTATCGTAAATGTCTTAACGACTGATCTATAGCCATCTATGCTTTTGTGTTCTCTTTGGTATCTATTTGCGCCTTCAAGGTTTTTAAATGAGCCAATTTGTACCATAAAATCTCCGCCCACAACGCGTTGCTCTGATGAGATCACGATGCCGCCAACCGGAGCTGTTGGAGAGACTGGGTTTGGCACTTTTATGCCAGTGCTTGTTGGTTTTGTTGGTTGCGCGCTAGCGGTTGTAACAGCGTTAATGTCTTCATTAAAGCCGATAACCTCCATACTAACTGGAGCTGTGCCAGTGCCGATGACATCAAGCTTCATCGCGGCTGCTTTTGAGAGGTCAAGCACCCTATCAGCCACAAAAGGTCCTCTATCATTTACACGTACGATAACACTTTTTTGATTTCTTAAATTTGTTACTTTAAGTATTGTATTCATCGGCAAAGTCTTATGCGCAGCAGTCATATTATACATATTATAAACTTCGCCATTTGAGGTTGTTTTGCCATGAAAATTTGGACCATACCAGCTTGCCGTTCCGCTAGCTTTGTCGCCGACACTTACAACGGTTGGATAGTAGGTTTTGCCGTTTATCGTGTAAGGTCTCATTGTTGCTTTTTGAACTGAGGCGGAGTTGTTGCCTCTTACATTAGTTGGGCCACTTGGAGTAAATGGAGCCCCACTCCAAGAACAGCCAGTGATTAGAAGTGTAAAACTTAGTCCTAAGTAGAAATTTAGGCTCTTACGGTATGACAATATTTGCTCCGACATTTAAATTTGAACTAACCAAAGAATTTGCATCTTTTAGATCTTTTTCGCTTACATTAAATTTCTTTGATAAAGATGCGATCGTATCGCCTGTTTGAACTACATAGTTGTGAGATTTGTTTTGAGTAGAAAAAGGGAT
>CAUSWS010000095.1:0-5939 GCA_963535265.1 uncultured Campylobacter sp.
TTTATGAAAAGGCTTGCGATCAAAATTTCTCTATGGCTTGCAGCAACCTTGGCTATGTATATGAAAAGGGCAAAGGCGTAGAAAAAGACCTAGCAAAAGCGGTCAAACTATATGAAAAAGCATGCAGCGACAACGAGGGCTGCACCGAGCTTGGCTTGCTTTATGCAAACGGCACTGGTGTAGAAAAAGACCTAAAAAAGGCAAAAGAGCTCTATGAAAAGGCTTGCAAGGCAGGGGATGGCATGGGATGTAGCAACCTTGGCTACCTATACGCTCAGGGCGAAGGCGTCGAGAAAGACTACGCAAAAGCTAAAGCAAACTACGAGATGGCTTGTGCAAACGAAGCTGGCATAGGATGTGACAACCTTGGCTTTTTATATGTCTATGCCCAAGGCGTCGATCAAAATTTAACAAAAGCGACAAAGCTTTACGAGCAAGCGTGCAAATACGCCTATGAAAAAGGCTGCAACAACTACGCTATCATGCTAGCTGAAGGCAAAGGCGTGAAAGAAGACGTGGAAAAAGCACGTGAAATTTTCACTAAAAGCTGCAAAAATGGCCTAAAAGAGGCGTGTGAGAATTTGGAAATTTTAGGAAAACATTGATGAGTTTTAAAAACTGGGGCAATAAAGAGGCAAGCCTAGAGGCACTTTATCTACTTGATAGTGTCTTTTTAGAGCCAGGCGAAGAGTATCTAAGGCTCATTTCTAAAAGAAAGGATGAAAATAACCTAAGATACGTAGTAGATAACGGGCAGGGCGATCTACTCGACGTGATATTTACGCGTGAGGCGGTGCTTATTAGAGGGTTTGATCACGAAAATGAGCTAAATTCGCTAAGTGCTGGCTCTGATAAAAGCGTAGTAGAGCAAATTTATAGTGGCGAGGCTGCTAAATTTCGCTCTTACTTCTTGCCAGATGAGATAGAGCAAACGACCTTTTTTATCTGGTATGACGGGACGGAGCATCAAAATTTAGTCGGTGGCAATAACGGCGGACGCTGGCTGCTTGGATACGCCTTTGATGATTTTGCTAAATTTAGTGAGTTTGTAAAGGGCTACTACGAGATAGACTTTGATGATGAGATGTTAAAAAAGCTCTATGAAAAGGGCGAGTTAGAAAAAGAGAGATTAAAGGAGATAAGATGAAATTTATAGCTTTGTTGCTTAGCGCAGTTTTTGCCTTGTGGGCTGGAAATTTGACGAGTGAGGCAAACATAAACGCCTATAAAGGGGCAAAAGAGCGCATCGAGCTGCCAAAGGACGCAAGATGTGCGGTGTGTGGCATGCCTATAAAAAACAAGCAGTGGGCGACGCTTATAAAGGCTGGTGGCAAGGACTATTACTTTGACGGCGTAAAAGATATGGCGCACTTTTACTTTGCAGATGAGGTGGCGAAAGAGGCTTATGTGAGTGATTATTACACGCTTGAAAAGCTTGATGCAAAAGAGGCGTTTTATGTCCATGGCTCAAACGTTTTTGGACTGATGGGCGAGGAATTTATCCCATTTAAAGACGAAGCAAAGGCTCAGAGCTTTATGAAAGATCACGCTGGCAAAGGTGTCATAAAATTTGACGAGATAAAGACATTTATCGGTAAATAAAGTGAAATTTCTAGCATTTTTGGCGTTATTTTTTGGACTCTCATACACGCTTTTAGCGGCGCACTACCTTAGCTTTGACCACAAAGCAAAGCAAGATGAGCTAAGAGAAATTTCAAAGATAACAAGGGCAAATTTAGCTTCTAGCTTTAGCCTAAAAGAGCAAAAGGGCTTTGTCTATGATAAGTAGAAATTTCATAAACTACGCTGTGATCTTGCTTTTTAAAGACAAAAAGGATCATCTCTTTAGCTTTTGCCTCTTTGCGCTCATTATCTTTGTGCTAAGCTCGGTGCTTTTCATCTCTGGCTCGATCCAGCATGATCTCATAAGCTTAGTAAAAGATAGATCAAGCATCGTTGTTAGCGCCTTTCGTGCTGGTAAAAACGACCTCATGCACCCTGGCTACATCTACGACATCTCAAAGATCGATGGCGTGGCTGACGTTAGAGGCGTGGTTGATGGAGAGTACTACTTCGTGCAAAAGCGCGTCTGGTTTCATCTATATGAGGATTATAGCCTAAAAGAGGACGAGATGATCGTCGGCGAGGGCGTAAAAGCTACTATGAACGAGCTTTACTACGATGAGAGCTTTAACTTCTTAACAGAAGAGCGCATGATACCAGTAAAAATTCTAAAAACCATGCCAAAACAAAGCGGACTTATCTCAAATAATGCCATATTTTTACACCCAAATACCTTGCGAGCTATCTTAAATTTAAAAGACGAAGAATACACAAAGCTCTATGTAGAGGTGCCAAATAGCGAAGAGATCAGCCAAGTGGCTTTGAAGATAGAAAATTTATATCCAAACTCATTTGCCATTAGCATAGAAGACGAGGTAGCAAACATTAGGCATCTTTACTACTATAAGGGTGGAATTTTTATGAGTATTTATGTTAGCGTTATGCTCATATTTTTCGTGCTACTTAAAAATCAAATTTCGCTTGCTTATGGCAGTAAAAAGCGTGAGATAGCCATTTTGCGAAGTATCGGCTTTAGTATAAAAGAGATCATTTTTTTAAAATTTATACAAAATTTCATCGTTAGCGTTAGCGCCTTTTTACTTGGCGTCATGTTAGCTTACATCTTTGTGTTTGTTTTAAATGCTCCTTTTTTAAAGGGGATATTTTTAGGCGATGAGCTTTTAAATTTTACAAATTTCACGCCTATTTTGGAGTTTGATAAGCTCTTTTTGATCTTTGTCTTTGGCGTCATACCATTTTTGGCATTTGTGCTTATCCCGTCGTGGCGTGTGGCGTGTGGCGACATAAATGAGGGGCTAAAATGATAAACATTAGAGGCGTTAGCCTAGTCTATAACCAAGGCAAACAAAACGAGTTTTGCGCTCTAAAAAATATAAATTTAGATGTTAATAACGGCGAGTTAGTCATACTAAAAGGCGTTAGTGGAAGTGGCAAAAGCACCCTGCTCTCGCTCATAGCCCTACTTCAAAAGCCAACTAGCGGGGAAATTTTGATAGACGGCACTAACATCGCAAAGCTGCCTGACACATTTTGCTCCGAGTTTAGACATAAAAGGCTTGGGCTTGTTTTTCAAAATTTTAACCTCATAGAGGGTTTAAGCGTCTATGAAAATTTGTTAGCTCCATTTGCTCTAACAAATTTCAAGGCAAATGTGCGTGAGGAGATGATAAAAAAGGCTCTTGAACTTGCAAACATCACTCACAAAAGAGATGAAAACGTATCAAATTTAAGCGGTGGCGAGCGTCAAAGATGTGCGGTGGCTAGGGCTTTGTCAATGGACGCTGACATTATATTGGCTGATGAGCCAACGGCAAATTTAGATAGGCAAAATGCCAGTGCGTTTTTAGGCCTACTTGAGTCATTTAAGGCGCTTAAAAAAAGTGTCATAGTCGCCACTCACGATAGCATTTTTGACGAACTTGGCGCAACTGATAGGGTTGTAAGCCTACAAAACGGAGAGATAGTATGAGCGTATTTTTATCAAACGCCGTTATCGCCTTTTTGTTAGCGGAGTTTGTGCTGTTAGTTTTGATGGGTATTTCGCTATTTTACGTCGTTAGGATAGTGAGGTCGTGGGACTATAACGCACTAACATCGCTTCAATACTCACTTGAAAAGCAAAACTACCTTGTAAATACGATCTTGCTCTTTAGCGTCTGCACAAAGATCGTTTTGTTTATATTTTTTGCACTTTGTCTAAACGAGCTCTCTGACATCGTGCCAGGGGCTATGTGCTCGGCTGGCGTGATCGGCTCAAATAAATTCGGCGGCATCTTGATGCTCACTAAAATTTTGCTCATTTTTGGGCTTGGTATCTGGCTGGTTATAAATAAACTTGACTTGCAGGCTCTAAATTTCCCATATCTAAAGAAAAAATATGCCATTTTCATCTGCCTTTTTGTGATGATACTAATAGAGCTTGGCATAGAAATTTCGTTTTTTTATAACATCCCACTAAAAGTGCCAGTCTTTTGCTGCTCTGTCACTTTTCAAGCTCCAAAGCTACCATTTGGCTATACAAATTTTGGCTTAGTAAGCGCCTTTTTTGTGCTATTTTTTGTCATTTTGGCGCTAAATTTCTTAAAGCAAAGCATGGCAAGCTTTGTGGCAAATTTGCTATTTTTGGTGCTTAGCTACTACGCTATCACCTACTTTTTTGGCCTTTACGTTTACGAGCAGCCAAATCACAAGTGCCCATACTGCATGCTAAGAAGCGACTATTTTTATGTTGGCTACCTCATCTGGGGTAGTTTGTTTTTGGGCGTTTTTTACGGCCTTATGCCATATCTTGTGGAGATCATCACAAAGACAAACTACTCGCACAAGCTCAAATTTTCATCGATCTGGCTAAGTGTTTGCGTGCTGATATGCTCGCTTTACGTGCTCAAATACTATTTGTTAAGAGGATTTTTATTTTGATAAAGCAAATTTTTTCTCTTTGTTTGTTGGCTCTAGTCTTAGCCGTGCTCGCCTATAATGCCGACATAAGCGACGATAAAATTTTAATTTCACATAGCGATAAATCAGAGCCGATCGAGGTGCTTACGCCAAATAAATATATATGTTATGAGAGCAGGACGCTCATCGCTGATAACAACGACACAGCCCAGGCGATCATGCCAAATGGCGACATCTACTTTTTTAACGACGTCACAAATTCTTTCATCTGGTATATGGCGCAAAAGAGCAAAGATAAGATCAAGTTATATGTCTATTCAAGAGATACAAACCGCTACATCCCAGCGCAAAATGCCTGGTACTCGAGGGTCGATATCACGCCGATGGGATACGGCATAGGGGCGTATGAGTTTCACACTTACGGCATAAACGACAACTACTTTAAAGAGGTCTTGCTCTACGCAGCACGCGGCGAAACGCTCATAAACCCATATATAAACATCCTACTTTCAGAAAATAAGATATAAATTTGTAAAGATATTTTTTAGTCTTATTGCCTTAAATAATATTTTTATATAAACATATTATTTGTTAATTTGATATCAATTTTTATACTTTGTCTAGTTTTTTTTATCTTTTAATTGCTGAATTTGCTTTTCTAAACTTGCTATCTTTTTTTCTTTTGGTGTTAAAATATCTATTGCTAATGCGATGCATAAAATTATAATAAATAGCACACCCAATGATGACATCATAAAAGTTAATTCAGAGTATTTGTCAAAAAACTTTTGTTTTTTCTGAGCCAATGAGCTATCTGATGATATGTACGGATCGTTTTCTAGATATGGAGTATCTGTGTCTATGCAAGAAAGTCCTGTAAATTTTATTTGAATTTTAGCCTTTTCTTTTTGCCTAAGTTCTGGGATTTGAATAAAGTTTGCTTTTGTTTTATTAAACTCAATATTTTTAATATCGCTATTTATTTCAATATTATTGAATAGGGTTTCATAGATATTTGGGATTTTAACTTGAATATTTTTTTCATTAAAATTTGAATTATTTTCTATGCTTAAATTAATTATGGTTATACATTGCTTGTGTTCATAGCCATTATTTTTTTCAATTGATTGATAATTGGCGGACTTTACTTGATATTCTAAGTTGCCCGCGCTATATTTAGAAATAGCTATCTGTGCAAGAAAAGTTGAAATAATAGTAGCTACAATGGTTGCCACGGTATTTAAAAAATTTTTCAAATTTTATCCTTAGTATCTAACGTTATTAACCTTTAAAAAGTCTCTTAGATCTTCGTATTCGCTGTTTTCGAAGTAGCGCCATTTGCCAGGCTTTAGCATATCAAGGCTAATGCGCCCAAAGCTAACCCTTTTTAGGTCCATCACTTCAAGGTCAAAGTAGCCAAAGAAGCGGCGTAGCTCCCTGTTTTGTCCCTCATTGAT
>CAUSWS010000096.1:0-5929 GCA_963535265.1 uncultured Campylobacter sp.
GTGACCCATTTTCGCTAGTTTTTCGCACGCAAGATCGTGAAGTGTTTGATTGAGCTTGCCATCTGAATGGCCAAATTTTTTGCCACCATTTATAAGTAAAATTTTCATATTCTCTCCTCTAAAAAGCGCAAATTTTAACCAAAAAAAGTATCATTTTCCTAAACAAAAATGACTAAACATCTCGTCTAAAATTTCACTTCTCTCAAATGGCTTTGTGATACTTGCAAGTGCCTTTATCGCGGCATTTAGCTCGTAAGCAAAAATTTCTAGTTCCTCTTCATTTAGTCTTAAAAACGCCCTTTTTAAAGCCTCGCTCGCCTCTTTGCAGCTTAAAATTTGGCGGTTTGAGCTTAGCATGATCTCGTCAGTATCTTGCGTCTTGAGGTAGCTCTCAAGCTCTTTTAAAACTACGCTCGTATCATTTTTTGCTGAAATTTTGATAGCGCCCTCTAACTCTATGTCAAATTTAAATGCCAGATCGCTTTTGTTTAGGATAAAAAAGGCTTTTTTATTTGAGTTAGAAACGAGCCTAATTATCTCTTTGTCTTGCTCGTCACTTGAGCAAGAGCCATCAAAGACAGCTAGGATGATATCTGCCTCATTTATGGCTGAGATTGAGTAGTTTATGCCGATCTGCTCGATCTTTCCGGCATCTTTTCTGATGCCTGCGGTGTCTATTATTCGAACTAGATGCGAGCCTATCTTGAAATTTTCTTCTATCCTATCTCTAGTTGTGCCAGCTTCGTCGCTAACGATCGCGCGCTCATAAGCCAAAAATGAGTTTAAAATGGAGCTTTTGCCAACATTTGGCTTGCCAACGATGGCGATCTTAAAGCCATCTATGAGCCCTCTTCTTTGCTCGCTAAGAGTGGCTATGCGCTCTAGTTTTTTGCTATTTTTTAAAAGCATATCCTTAGTTTGCTCTAGCAAATTTGCAGGCAGATCATCATCAGCATAGTCAATCATCGTCTCAACAAAGGCAAGAGTTTTGACCACTTCACCCCTGATCTCGCCTACAAATTTACTAAGATCACCTTGCATTTGACGCGTTAAAATTTTAGCAGCGATCTCACTTTTTGAAGTAATGAGCCCTTGCATCGCCTCAGCCTTTGCTAGATCCATCTTGCCATTTAAAAATGCCCGCTTACTAAACTCACCAGGCATAGCAAGCCTAGCACCAGCTCTTATTAGCTCATTTAAAATTCTCTCGCTCACCATAACGCCGCCATGAGTTTGAAACTCGACAATGTCCTCGCCAGTAAAGCTTGCTGGGCCTTTAAAATATATAACTATGCCCTCGTCTAAAATTTCATCATCAAGGGAGTAAATTTTGGCTAGTTTTGCGTATCTTGGCTCTAAATTTGAAAGTTTAAGGAGTTTTAAAGAGGTGGCTAGGGCGTCCTTGCCGCTAAGCCTTACGATAGAAACTGAGCCGATACCATAAGCTGTGGCAAGGGCTGCGATAGTTTCACTCATTTTTTGAAAAAGTCATTTACAACGACAAATTTGCCGTCATTGCCACTTTTTATGCCGACATATTTATCTGGGAATTTCTCGCGAAGTTTCTCAAGCGCGATCTTGACCAAAACTCCGTCAAGTGGCTTAGTTTGGGCTCTACCGCTATTTTGCACACGCTCGATCACACCATTTAGATATTGATCCATCATCGCTTCTTGATTTTGCAAAAATTGCGCGATCTCAAGGCGGATAGCGAGGTTGTATTTTGAATTTAGCCAGTTATAAAGCATGTAAGAGATCGCTTTATATCTATAGCCCTCTTTGCCGATAAGCAGTGCCGCGTCAGCACCGTCTAGCTCGATAAGCACGGTCTCATCGTTAAATTTACTAACTTCTACCTTATCTATCTCAAAGCAGCTTGCCTTAAAAAGACGTGTCATACCCTCTTTTATCTCAGGCAAAATTTTATCGAAGTCGATTACAACTTTTTCTTTCTTCTCTTTTAGTAAAGCCTGAGGCGCGCTCTCTTCGTCTGTATGGTTGAAATTTTCGATGATTGAAGTATCTAGGATATTTTTAGGAGCACTTTTGCTAGCTTGTGGTTCTTTTGGTTCTTTTTGCTCTCTTTGTTCTTTAGGTTCTTTTGGTTCTTTTGGCGCCTTTGGCTCATCAAGCCTTTTTATAACATATCCTGGCTCTTCAGCCTCTTTTTCGCCCTTTTCAGCAAAGGCATCTTTTGCAAGAGCTGAGTTTTTCTCGCTTAAATTTTGCTTTTCATTTTTATGCTCTTTTTGCTCAGGCTTAGCCTCATTTTTATCATCTTTATGCTTTTTAGGATTTCGCTTTTTATCATTATGATCGTGTTTTTTGCTCTGTTTTTTCTCTTCTTTTATAGGCTCGTTTTCATCGCTTTTTTTAGCAAAATTTCTATCATTTTTTGGTTTTTGCTGTGGTTTTGGCTCATTTTCTAAATTTGCCTCAATGATCGCTGTCTTTTTAAAAAATCCAAAAATTCCACCGCTTGGGTGTTGCAAGACCTTTATATCAAGCTCAGTGACTGAACAGTTAAGCTGCTCGGCTGCCTTTTGAAATGCCTCTTGGAGAGTATTTGCTTCTATTTTCATTGAGCTTTTACCTCCGCAGCTTTTTTATGTTTTTCAAAAAGTTTATTTACAAAGACTTGTTGAACGACCGAACAAACGTTATTTACGAACCAGTAAAGCGTAAGACCTGCTGGGAATGTCACAAAGAAAAATGTGAAGATCAAAGGCAAGAATTTCATAACCTTTTCTTGCATAGGATCGGTAAATGTCGTTGGTGTAAGTTTTTGTTGTAAAAACATCGTTAGACCCATTAAGATAGGCAGCACAAAGTATGGATCCATCACTGAAAGATCGTGTATCCAAAGTATCCAAGGAGCACCTTTTAGCTCGATCGCATTTAGTAAAACACGGTAGATCGCAAAAAATACCGGAATTTGAAGCAAGATCGGCAAGCAGCCACCCATCGGGTTTGCGCCATGTTTTTTGTATAGCTCCATCATATGAACTTGCATCTTTTGCTTATCATCTTTATATTTTGTTTGGATCTCTTTTACCTTTGGAGCAAGCTCTTTTAGCTTATTCATCGATAGCATACCCTTATATGTAAGTGGGAATAAAACTATCCTTATAACAAGCGTTAGCACGACTATCGCCCAGCCCCAATTACCAATATAGTTATGCAAGAAATTTAAGAATGCAAACATCGGCTTTGCTATAAATGTAAACCAACCATACTCGATAACGTCGTTTAGCCTCTCATCCATCGAGCTTAAAATTTTATGCTCTTTTGGTCCGATATAAGCGCCTAGTTTTAGACTATCGTTTGCCTTTACAAAAACGATAGGATTGTTATTTGCATCTTTATCCACAACAGCTTCAAATGGCTTATTAAACGAGTAAAATAGCGCTGTATAGTATCTATCAGATGCAGCTGCTATAGTTGTGTTTGCATAGTTTTTAACCTCTTTAGCATCGCCATCTTCTATGATATTTAGGCTATCATCTGTATTTCTAAGCATGACACCATGAACTGTGTAGCTATCTATCGCGATGTTTGGCCTAAAGCCAGGAGTGATGAAATAATCAACACTTTTACTTAAATTTACTTCAACTTCATAGCGACCATTTGGATAAAATTTGATATTTTTTGTGACTGTAACGCCATCTAAATTTTGAATGAGTTTTATGGTTTTAGGCTCGCTGCTAGCATCTACCTCGCTAGCGTCACTGCTATATGCAACCTTAAAAGCATCAGCATTTAAAGTGCTATCGTTAAATCTAAGCTCAAGTGGTAATGGATTTTGTGAAACAAGCTCGATTTTGTTGCCATCTTCTGTTTTGTACTTATCTTCGGTGAGATAAAATTTCGCAATCCTGCCTAGCTTATCTATCTTTGCTTCGTAGCTTTGACCTTTGATGGTAGCGATTATTTCGTTTGAAGCTAAATTTTCATTTGATTTTGGAGTATCGTTAGTAGAGGCTGGAGCTTTGCTTTGATCCATTGTTTGAGAGATCGTTGTCTGGTTTTGCTCTAGTGGAGCTCTTTTTGGCATAAAAAAGTCATATACTATAAAAAATACGATTGACAAAAGTGCTGCAAGAAGCAACCTTTTTTGCATAGACATCTGTTCCATTTAATTTTTTTCCTTTAATTTATCTAATACTTTTACGACATAAAATTTACTATTTTGGCAAGGGATAAACCAGAAATTTACATTTTTGGTATCGCTTTTTTGAAATATAAAACATGAGTTAAATTTTTTGCGGATGATTGGGTAGTTGATACCGCCTTTGAAAAGTTGATTGCATCTTAAAATTCGCATAAATGTTGCAAAAAAAGCAGAGAAAAAGCTATTTGTTTGAAATTCCCAAATGGCGTATTGTGAGCAAGTCGGATAGTAGCGACAGCTTTTTGGCAGAAGTATGGAAATATATTTTTGATAAAAAGCGATAAATTTAATCGCAAATTTTTTCATTTTAGACATCCCATTTTTTTTGTAGACCAGCTCAAATTTTTACAAATTTTGTCAAATGAAATTTCTGTAATTCCATTTTTTGCGACCATAATGTAAGTGCCATCTTTTAGCTCATTAGAAATAGAAAAAAAAGCAGCTCTTAAAAGTCTCTTTGCTCTATTTCTAACTACTGCTTTTCCCACTTTTTTGCTAGCAACAACTGCTAATTTTTTTTCAATTGTAGGTTTATAAAAAACTACGCAAGCGTCGCAGTGCCATTTGCTAGCCTCTTTATAAACCTGAGAAAATTCTCTCGAGTCACTTAGCGACTCAAAACCAGCTAAGCAGCCAATCTTTTTCTACCTTTAGCACGTCTAGCGTTGATAACCTTGCGGCCATTTTTAGTTTTCATTCTTAAACGAAAGCCGTGAGTGCGTTTTTTAGGGGTTTTATGAGGTTGATAAGTCCTTTTCATTTCTATCCTTAAAGTTAATATAAAAAGTGGGATTTTATCAAAGCAATACTTAAATTCCTTTGAATAAATCAGCCCGAAAAAACTATAATTTAAACTTTAAGTAAATCAAGTTATAATCCAAAAATGGAATTTCATAAAAATAAAGATCTCTTAGAAAAATTACTTTTTTTAAAAGCGATCGGTTACAATTTTATAGATGAAAATTTTCTTAATTTAAGTAAATATCAAGATTATAACAGCATAGACGAGCTAAATAATGAGATAAAAAAGTGCTCTCTTTGCTTTTTGAGAAACAGTTCAAAGTGCGTTTCTACTGGCTTTGGCGATAAAAATAGCAAGATAATGTTTGTTTTACTTTGCAAAAAAGATGATTATTTTGAAGGCACAAGTGGCAAAATTTTAGAAAACGCTATAAAAGAAGGCTTAAATTTAGAAAAAGATAGTGTTTATATAAGCTTGCTTTTGCGCTGTGAAATTTCAAATAGTGACGCGAAAAATCCAGCACTAAAGAGCTCATTTGAGCTTTGTAGGCCTTATCTTTTAGAAGAGATAAGGCTTATTAAGCCAAAAATAATCATCACTTTAGGAGAGGAAGCTTTTATGCATCTTTATCCAAATTTGCTTTCAAAGGGCGGATTTTCAAGCATAAGAGGAAGCATTTTAAAAGATGATGATAGGTTTATAATGCCAACTTTTTCACCAGAGTGGATCAGCAAAAACCCAAGTTTTGAAGAAAATTTTATAGATGGTTTGAAAAAAATCAAGGGAGTGATATGAAAAGAATTTTTCTTTTTTTAGTTATATTTGTAAGCCTTTTTGCAGCGCAAAATGAAGCCTTAAGCGAGGCGCAAGACGAGATCACTGAGGCAAAATTTGAAAGCAACATCACTAAAAATCAAAGCCTCTCAAGCATACCGCCAGCAAAGATCACTTACATAAATTTAGAGCCAGAATTTTGTGATAGCTCTTGCCTAAATGAGCTTATTAAGAGCGATATG
>CAUSWS010000097.1:0-5898 GCA_963535265.1 uncultured Campylobacter sp.
TTTTGGGCGTCGCCACCTTTTGTCATTATGCTATTAAATGTATGGCCTGCCTTAAAATCAGTCATCTTTGAAAGCTCTACGATGAAATTTGCAGCCTCCACAACAGCTGAGCGGCCGCGCTCTGGGTGGTTGCCAGCGTGTGCGCTAACGCCACGGAAATTTAGCACATAAGAGACCACGCCTTTTCTAGTGGCTACCATCGAGCCATCCTCTCTTGCAGGCTCTACGACTAGGGCATAGCGAGACTTTTTGGCTAGCTCCCTTATCGCATCTTTTGCGAAATTTGAGCCAGTCTCTTCGTGTGAGTTTAAAAAGAGGCCGATCTTTAGCTTGCTTAAATCAAGCTCTTTGATGACGTAGAGTGAGAGCAAGCTACCGCCCTTATCGTCGATTGCGCCAAGTGCATTTATGCGCTCATCTATCTTTTTAAATGGAACATCAGCCTTTGTTCCCACAGGGAAAACGGTGTCCATGTGTCCGATAAATAAAAAGTCGTAGCTTTTTGCCTCAAGGTCGTTTGAGATAAAAAGGCAAGGAGCGACCTTGTCGGTGCCAAGCTCTATGCTCCTACTTTTTAAGCCTAAAATTTTAGCTCTTTTTTTAAACCAAGCTGCAACTTCATTTACGCCGTTGATGCTCGAAGTTGGGCTTTCGATGTCGGTTAGCTCTTTTAGATCGGCTAAATATTCATTTATTTCGCTATCTTTCATCTTTGATCCTTATACGAGCAAACTCATCACAAACATCGCTAAATAGGCATTTAGGATGCAAATTCCAAAAAGTACTAGATAGTGTCTGCCCGGTACTTCAAGCACACCTAAAACTCGTCCCATATACTGCACAGTCGAGCCAACTAGCGCCATGCCAGGAAGCAAGACGGCGATGTCGTTTGCGTTCAGCGTACCATCTCCCACAAGTGCAACTAGCACACCTGCTGAGCCACCCCAGCTTAAAAATGCTGCCATAAAAACAGCTATGGATTCACCTGGAAGACCAAGTGGCACCATGATAAAGCCTAGAAATTTGCCTATCACGCTAAGCGCACCAGATACTTTTAGGATGTGGATGATGACAAATGCCATAAGTACGTTTGGGATGGTGTTTTTTACGGCGATGTCCCAGCCTTTTCTAGCGCCCTCTACAAATACGTCGGTTATTAGTTTATTTTCAGTTTGGCTCATCTCTTACTCCTCGTTCTCTTTGACAAATTTTTTGACATAAAGTCTCATCAAATTTGCTCCCAAAATTTTAAAGACAAAGACGATACCAAGCACCATAGCTATGGTAGCAGGGGCTGTGTGTCCAGCTTTGTCAGTCACAAGTAAAACCGGTGCAAATGAAGATAAGAAATTTGTGATCATCGCACCTGCACTAAACTGAAACGCTGCAAAGATGAGAAGCTCTTTGTGCGAGATGAGGCCATCTTGGCGCAAAAATTTAGCCGTTGAGCTGCCTGCGTCGGTGCTTTGTGTGCTTGCTATCAAAGAGATAGAGCAACATCCTGGTATGCCTATAAGTGGCTTTAAAACAGGCGTTAGCAGTCTTGAAGCTGCGTAAAGCGCATGGTATTTCTCAAAAATAGCGACAAAACCAAGCGCGAGCATGACGGCTGGAGCAAGGCTAAGGGCAAATAAAAAGCCGCCTTTTGCGCTAGTGCCGCTTCCTGTTTTAAACCATTCTGGAAATTGACCTGCTAGCTTGCTAAAGTCAAAGATGCCACCATAGGTGTTTTGTAAAAAACCTCCAAAGAAAACGATCGCAATTGCAAGTGTAATCGTACCGATGACGAGTTTTTTAGTATCACTACTCTCTTTCATAAAGCCTCCTTTGATTTGGAATTTGTTTAAATATTATAACGCCTATGCTTATGTAATATTTAAAATATAAAATTTGATAATTAATTATGATTTTTTATGAGTAATTTATATATAAAAATTATTATGTGATAAAAGTTAGCATTATAGAGGCTTACAATGTAAAATTAAAGTATATAAATTTTAGAAATTTAGGTTTAAGAATTGTGATTTAAGGTAAAAATGGCTTCTAAACTTACATTTAAAAGCCATTTATTTTTTAGCTCTCTTTTAAAAGCTTGCTCGCAAGCATATCGGCTTTTGCTTTGTCGGTATCTTTTTTGACGGATTTATAAATTTTAGAGATGTAGTTTTCTAAAACTTCGTGGCAAGAGATCACTTTTTCGCCCTCGCGTCTAGCTACTTTTGTGTATTCGCCGTTATTTTGTAGCTCAAATGCTAGGTCGTTATCGCTTAGCTGAAGCTCTAAAATTTCAAGCAGTCTCTCTTGAAGTCTTGGCTCAAAGATAGGCGTCATAAGCTCCAAGCGGCGCTCTAAATTTCGTGGCATCCAGTCAGCACTTGAGATGTAAATTTTTGGATTGGCGTGCTTGAAATATAAAATTCTAGCATGCTCTAAGTATTTTCCAATGATCGAGCGAACTCTTATATTTTCGCTTTTACCTTTTACGCCAGGCCTTAGTCCGCACACACCACGAACGATTAAGTCGATCTTCACGCCTGCGTTTGAGGCGCGGCTAAGCTCATTTATCACGTCTTCGTCTATTAGCGCGTTCATCTTAGCGATGATCCTGCCTTCACTACCTTTGCCAGCCTCCACTCTTATCTTTTTGATGATGCGCTCTTTTATCTGAAATGGCGACATGCTAAGGGCGTTTAGGCGGCGGTTTTTGTTATATCCTGAAAGTATGTGAAAAAACGAGGTCGTATCTTGGCTAAATTCCTCTTTACTCGTAAATAGGCTCACGTCGGTGTAAATTTTAGCCGAGCTGCCGTTGTAGTTGCCAGTGCCAAAGTGCATGTAAAATTTGAGCTTATCGCCGATCTGGCGGATCACTTGGCTAACTTTTGCATGGACTTTGAAGCCTGTGATGCCATATATCACGTGCGCGCCAGCATCTTCAAGCGCCTTTGCCCAGTGAAGGTTATTTTCTTCGTCAAACCTCGCCTTTAGCTCGACCATCACAGTTACTTGCTTACCGTCGCTTGCAGCGTCTATCAGGCTTTGAATGATCGGCGAGTTTTTATCGACTCTGTAAAGCGTCATGCGTATAGAGATCACCTTTGGATCTTTGCTCGCTTCTCTTATAAAGCTAACGACTGGATCAAAGCTCTCAAATGGATGAACTAGCAGCACATCCTCTTTGTCTATGGCATCAAAGATCGAGACACCGTTGCCAAATGGAGGCAGTGTTTTTGGGGCGTAGGGTGGGTTTGCTAGGTGGCTGAAGTTCTTGCTCCCAGCTATCTCCCAAAGAGAGCTAAGTGTGAGCGGGATGCTTGAAAAGTAGATATCTTTATGAAAAATTTTCATGTGAAAATTTAAAAACTCTAAGATATCAGCGTCTGCATCTTTATCTATCTGCATACGCACAAAAGCCCCTTTTCTACGAAGCTTTAGCCCTTGCTCAAGTATCATCATAAAGTCATCCGCCTCTTCTTCTTCGATAACGATATCAGCATTTCTTGTCACTCTAAAAGCAGCCGAGCTAATGAGCTTATATCCTGGGAAAATTTCTTCTGCGTGGCGGTGAACGATCGTTTCTATTGGCACAAAAACGTTGCTGCTTGGCTGGGTAAATCTTGGCAAAACTCTTGAAATTCTTATCATGCCGTATTTTAAAATTTCAGGATGCTCGATGTCAGCAAGCTTAACGGCGAGCGAGAAGCTAAGGTTGTTTAGGTGCGGAAATGGATGGGTCGCATCAACAGCGATAGGCACGATAACTGGCAGGATGTTTGAGAAAAAGTATTCGTCGCATTTTTGCTTTAAGCTATCATCAAGCTCGTCGTAGTTTTTGATAAAAAGACCCTCTTTACTAAGTGCATCTACGGTGCTTTTGTAGTGGCTTTCGACTAAATTTTGCTCATCTTGAAGATATTTTCTGATCTCACGTAGTTGATCAAGCGGGCTCATGCCGTCGCTACTACTTGTTGTCACGCCAGCTGCAAAAAGCTGCTTTAGTCCAGCAACTCTGATCATGTAAAATTCATCAAGATTTGTCATATAAATGGCTATAAATTTTAGCTTTTCAAGTAAAGGTATATCCTTTTCACACTGAGCGAGCACCCTTGAGTTAAAGCGTAGCCAGCTTAATTCGCGGTTGATAAAAAGAGTTTCGTTTTCGCTCATCATTTTCTCCTTATAATTTTTGATTATTTTATGATATGTGCGGTTATAAAGTTCTTATTTTGTTAAAAATTTAGTTACAATAGTGCAAATTTTAAACGTAAAGGTTTCTTATGTCGGATTATATTATTTTAGTTGGCATTTTTGTTGTGGCGGTTGTTGTCTTTGCACTTATCAAAAAGGTCTCTTTTTAGCCTTTAAATTTCTCCCACCACAAGTAGGCAAAGATGAGCCCAAAGCCCTTGACCTTGCTCTCGTCAAAGGCAAATTTCATCATATCTTCTCGTTTTATAAAAACTAGCTCGATATCTTCGCCGTCAATGCCACCGCCTGCATTTACCTTCATGCTCTCATCGATCCTTGCATAAAACATCGTTTGCATGTTGCCACCAAAGCCAAAAGCGCCATACGTCATCGTGATGCGCTCCATCTCTTTTAGCTCGTATCCGACCTCTTCGACTGCCTCTTCTCTAGCGGTTTGCTCTTCGCTTAGCCCCTTATCCATAAGCCCTGCGCAAAGCTCATAAGTAAAGCCTTGCTCGTTTGTTTTGATGCCTTCTTTTTCTTGCGAGTACCAAACGGCTGGGCGAAACTGCTTGACAAATAAAAATGCATCTTTTTGCTCGTGATATAAAAATATACTAACGCTATTCATCACCTTGACACAGTCCCAGTCCCTTTGCAAGCCATTTTGTTTAAATTTCATCTTAAATGGCTTTAGGTATTTTGACTTACCAAGAGGTAAAATTTCTAAATTTGTTATAGTAGTATCCATTTTGCAAGTCCTAAAAAGCTAAAAAATCCTATCGCATCAGTAAATGTAGTAAGAATGACCGCCGAGCCAACGGCAGGATCGATGTTAAAGCGCCTTAGCGTCAAAGGTATGATCGTGCCAAAAAAGCCAGCAAAGAATAAATTTGTAACCATACTAAGGCCAATGACTACTCCAAGCATGCCTTTGTCAAACCAAACAGCAGCGATCACACCCATGATAGTGCCAAAGATGAGGCCATTTACAAGCGATATCGTCACCTCACGCTTTAAAACGCTCTTTGCATCTTTAAATTCTATCTCGCCAAGTGCCAAACGGCGAACCGTAACAGCAAGTGCTTGTGTGCCAGTGTTACCGCCCATTGAAGCAACTATTGGCATAAGCACGGCAAGTGCGACGTAAGCTGCGATCGTCTCGTCAAAAAGTCCAATGATAGATGAGCTAAAAAGGGCTGTTAGCAAATTTATGCCAAGCCAAACCGCACGGCCACGACCTGCTTTAAATAGCGTATCGTCCTCTTCTGACTCGTCATCAACACCAGCTAGGTTATAAATTTGCTCTGTTGCGCTCTCTTGGATGTAGTCGTGGATATCATCATATGTGATACGACCTAGCAAAATTCCAGTACTACTTGTAACTGCGATAACGTTTAGATCGTACTCTTGAAACATATCAGCGACATCTTGCATGAGATCCATATCGTTTGCCATGTGAGGCTTGTAGTGGTCGATCTGGGTTGATTCGATATTTTGTTTTAGCGTTTTTGTGAAGTCAAAGAGGATGAGATCTTCAAGCGGGATGGCGTATTGCAAGACGCTATTTTTATCGATGATGAAAAGCTGCGAGACATTTTCAAGCTTGCCTTCTTGCTTCTCTTGTCTTAGTCTTGCAACTGCGCTGCCAAGCTTCTCTTCAAGATGAGCTGAAAATAGCTCTGTTTGCATGTGCGCACCAGCTCTATC
>CAUSWS010000098.1:0-5856 GCA_963535265.1 uncultured Campylobacter sp.
CGTTGTTATAAAGCGTTTTTAGTAAAATTTCACGCTGTTTTGTATATTTTAAACCATTGTCGCGAAGAACTCTTTTAAATTTCTCAAGTAAGGCATCATATTCTAAATTTTCTATCATTTTTCTTCCCCTTTAGTGGTGACGTTTGCGTCTGTGTTTGTGCTTGCATTTGCATCCATTGATATGAATGCATCACTCTTGTTTGTATCCTTTGGTCTTACTACCATTTCATCTAGTTCATTTTTGATGTTTTCCATATCGACATTTGTTATCCATCTGCCAGTCTCAAGTAAAAGCGGATAGACCTTGCTGTTTGTAAAGTATGGCTCGATCATTTTATTTAGCGAAGTGCCTGACATCACGGCAACAACTGCTGAAAATGTGAGGAAAATTTTGCCACTTCCCATGACAAATCCACCAAGCCTATCTAAAAAGCCAAGTCCGCTTACTGAAACTATCTTTGATAAAAATTTACCAACTAGCAGACAAACTAGCCAAAAGACTAGCCAAAGTCCGATAAATGCGACAAATTGTAAAAATGAAGGATTTTCAAATTTATAGATATTTTTACTTATAAAACCCTCAGCCACATCTGAAAACCTGCTAGCAACAACTAAACCGCCGATAAGTCCGATGAGCCCAAAAGTCTCTTTTATGAGGCCATTTATTATGCCCTTTACGCCCAGCATCAAGACAAGGGCGATAATGATAATGTCAAACCAAGTTACTAAATCCATCATACAGTTCCTATTAAATTTTGAAGTTCTTGCTGGCTAGTCGAGTAGGCTAGCGCATTTTCTTTTGTGATCTTGCCCTCTTTTAGCGCTTTCATCAGGGCTTGAGTTTGCGTGCTCATGCCAGTTTGTTGTTGATTTAGCTGCATTTGAGAGTAAATTTGATGCACTTTGTTTTCGCGTATAAGGTTAGATATCGCCATGTTGTTTATCAAAATTTCATGCACAGCGCACCTTCCGCCGCCTATTTTTGGTATCAGACTTTGTGAGATGACGGCAGTTAGCGAAACGCTAAGCATATTTCTTACTTGAAGTTGTTCGCTTCCATCGAAGCTATCAACTATCCTGTTTATAGTTTGTATGGCTGAGTTTGTGTGAAGCGTGCCAAAGACTAGGTGCCCAGTCTCAGCCGCTGTTATAGCCGTAGAGATCGTCTCTCTATCCCTCATCTCGCCTACAAGTATGATATCTGGGTCCTCACGAAGTGCAAATTTTAACGCCTTTGAATAAGAGTGCGTGTCGGTGCCTATGTTTCTATGTGAAAATAGGGCTTTTTTGTTATTATGTACAAACTCAACTGGGTCTTCAACGGTGATGATATGCTTTCTATAGTTTAAATTTATCTCATTAAGCATCGCTGCAAGCGTAGTTGATTTACCACTGCCTGTTGGTCCGGTGACTAAAATAAGCCCCTTCTCTCGTTTGATGATATATTTAAAAATTTGTGGTGCGTTTAGCTCATCAAGTGAAGGTATATCTATAGGTATGATACGAAAAGCCGCGGCTAGATCGCCATTCATCGTGTAGTAGTAGTTACCACGAAAGCGACCGATATTTGGAAGCTCTATGGCAAAGTCAAGCTCTTTGTTGTTCTCAAGCTCGCTCTTTTGGGCATCTGTGATTAGAGCGTAGCATAAATTTTCTATATTTTTGCCGCTTAGCACGCCAAATTCAAGCGGCCTTAAAGTGCCATCTATCCTTATTTGAGGCTCAGACCTTGAGACTAGGTGAAGGTCGCTGGCTTTGTTAAAAACAACGGTTTTTAGAAGCGTTTGGATGTCACCAGAGAGATTGCTCTCTGATGTTTTGGTTTGGGCATCCGAGCTTTGCGCTCTTAGTTGTTCGATTAGATCCATATTTTACTCTATGATCTTTGGCACGGCAAAAAAGTGTCCTTCGCGTGAAGGGGCGTGCTTTAAAATTTCATCGACAACGTTACTTAAATGTGGCTCATCTTCTCTTAATGGAGTGCCACCTTTTATGGAGCTAACTACGGCCTCATCGCTACTTAGATCAAGCTCGTTTAAAACATCGACAAAAGATACGATTTCACTTAATTGCTTCTTGATCTCTTCTCTTTTTTCATCATTAATTTGTAATGCGGAGAGTTTTTCTAGTTTATTTAAGAGAGTGTCGTCTATTTGCATTATTAAGCAACCTTTTAATTGATTTTGAGGCATTATATCACATTCAAGCTTTAATTTTGGGCTACTTTTAATTTAATTATGCTAAAATCTGCGAATTAAAATTTTTCAAAAGCAAGGAAAAACGTTGGCTATAAAAGAAGACTTAACCGAGATAAAAAAAGAGATCGACGCCCAAGAGCAGTTTCTTGAGAGTATGATCAAGGGAGAGCGTTTTTTTAGGAAATACAAAACTTTGCTGATCGTGCTATGCGTGGCAGCTATCGTCGCACTCATCGGATTTTACGCTAGTAAGGTTTTAAACGACAACAGAGTTGAGGAGGCAAATTTAGCCTATTCAAAGCTTATCTTAAACCCAAATGACGCAAACGCTTTAAATGTTTTAAAAGAGAAAGAGCCAAGCATGTATGCGCTTTTCTCACTTGGACAAATGCTTGATAAAAACGATACAAAAGGCATTAGCGAGCTTGCAAATTTAAAAGTAAATCCGATCGTAAAAGATATCATTCTTTCACAAACTGGCGATGCAAATACTCAAATTTTAAGCGAATACAACGCACTTTTAAAAGGTTTTGAGCTTTTAAAACAAAATAAAATCAAAGAGGCAAATGTGGAATTTGACAAGATCGCACTTGACTCACAACTTCAAACTTTAGTTAAAAATTTAAAACACTATCAGGGAATAAAATAATGAAAAAACTTACACTATTCTTGGCCTTTGCCTTGGCTTTAGTTCTAAGCGGATGCGGCACAAAAAGACAATATTTTGAGCCTGCGCAAACTTCTGGTGAGATATCTTTGTCAAAAGATCTTCCTTCTTACATCAAATCAGCAAATGCAAACGGCGCAACGCTTGATAATGGCAACATTATCACTAAAAATGGGCTAAATAAAAGCGTTACCTTGCCTGAAAATTTCAACTTCTTAAATGAAAACAACGGCTTTGTCATCTCAGCTAGCATAAATGGCGATCTAAACGTGACTGATCCTATCGGTCACAGCGTTTATAGCGGTAAATTTCCAACTGCGATCGTAGCAGCCTCACTTGATCAAAACCAACTTGCAGCTATCAGCGCATCAAACCACATCTATCTAATCGACATCAACACAGCTACAACGCTAATGGAGTATAGCTCATCTGACATTGCAGCGGTTGATTCAAGAGTTGTGGCGCCTTACTTCATGAGCTCACTCATCGTCTATCCAGCGCTTGATGGCAAAATTTACATCGTGCAAAAAGATACTGGTAGAATTTTACGCGACGTTGTCGTAAGCTCTGAAAATTTCTTTAATAACATCATATTCTTAGGCGTTGAGGGTGATAACCTAATCGCAGCAACAGCTAAAAAACTAATCGTCATCAACCCAAGTCAAACAGTCTATTATGACGGCGAGATCAAAGATGTGCTAGTTCATAACGATGAAATTTACATCTTTAAAAAAGATGGCACGATAGTAAGAACAGACCTCATGCTAAAAGAGCAAAATAAGGTAAATTTCAAATTTGCTATCTTCTCAGCGGCAACTATCATCAACAATAAACTCTACGTTATCGAAAAAACAGGCTATGTTATAAAGACAAATTTAGACCTTAGCGGAGCTGAAATTTACGAGTTTAGCGACGAGATAAAAGATAAAAGCTTCATGGGTAATGGCGCATTTTACTACGATAATGAGTATGTTAATCTAGGGCAATGAACCAAAAAATTTGGGAGCTTTTTGAAGCTAAAAAGATCTTGCTAAGGGATCTAAAAAGGCTTGATCTTAGCGAATTTACCAAGAAACGCTCGCTTGAGGCGTTTTTTGGTGTTGATACAAAAAATTTCTACGAGATCGTTTTTTTAAGAAATGCAAAGAGCAGGCTTTTACTTAAAGAAGCCGGCGAGATAAATGAAATTTGCACTAAATTTAAGGATAAATTTCAAACCAAGATCAAAAAACGTGTGATCTTTTACAACTCTCAAATTTGCTCAAAATCCCTAAACTACTTCAAAGAGCAAGGCTGGAGCTGTTATGATTTTGTGTGATATAGGTAATACCAACGCCTCTTTTTTGCAAAATGGCAAGATCACACACATAAAAGTTAGCGAATTTAAAAACTACAAGCCAGATGAAAAGGTCTATTTTATCTGTGTAAATGAAGAAATTTTACGCATGGTAGATAAGGATGAAATGTTTGTAAATTTAGAGTCTTACTTTGAGATAGACACGATCTATCAGGGGCTTGGAGTAGATAGAAAAGCGGGTTGTTATATGATAAATGATGGCGTTATAGTAGATGCTGGAAGTGCTATTACTGTTGATATAATGGCAAATTCACTTCATCTTGGCGGCTACATCTTGCCAGGCATCTCAACCATGCTAAGTGCCTATAAAAGCATCTCGCCACGCCTTGATGTGACACTAAATTCGCAAATTGACATCGATGCATTGCCTCAAAAGACGAGCGATGCTGTGAGTTACGGCATCATAAAGCCCATTATCACGCTCATTTCAAAGCTTGCAGGCAGCAAAAAAGTATATTTTACTGGCGGAGATGGCGACTTTTTATCTAAATTTTTTAAAAATGCCATTTGCGACAAGATGCTGATCTTTCGCGCCATGCAAAAAATAATCGATGAGAAAAAGGAAATTTTAAAATGATAACAGTAGCCTTACCAAAGGGCAGGATCGCAGAAGATACACTTGAAATTTTTAGAAAAATTTTTGGCTCTAGCTTTATGTTTGAGGATAGAAAGCTTATCCTTGAAGAGGAAAATTTTAGATTTTTAATGGTTCGCAACCAAGATATACCAACATACGTCACCGAAGGCGCTGCAGATATCGGCGTGGTCGGCCTTGATGTCCTTGAAGAGCATAAGCCAAATGTGGTGAGGCTACTTGATCTGCAAATAGGCAAGTGCAAGGTCTGCATTGGCATCAAAAACGAAGATGAGCTTGATTTTTCAAGGTCTGAGCTAAGGATCGCTACAAAGATGCCAAATATCACGAGAAACTACTTTGCAAAGCTTGCTGTTGGCGTCAAGATCATTAAGCTTTATGGCTCGATCGAGCTAGCGCCACTTGTTGGGCTAAGCGATGCGATCGTCGATGTGGTCGAGACTGGCTCAACCATGAAGCAAAATGGGCTAAAAGTGGCTGGCGACATCATGCAAAGCTCAGCCTATCTAATCGCAAATAAAAATAGTTTTATCATCAAAAAAGATGAAATTTTGGAGCTTTATCAAAAGATAAAAGATGAAATTTCAAAGTAAAATTTGAAATCTTGGCTTCTAAATTTAAAAACGCCTAAATTTATCCACTTGAAGCTAGTAAATTTAAGTGCATGGGATATTAAATTTATGCCGCTTGCTTTGTTTAAATTGTAAAAAACGTTTCGTTTTTTAGGCTATTGCAAAAGATTGCTATTAAAATTTGGGCAAATAAAAAGTTGTAACCGCTACTAAATTTACAAGTTAAATTTGAAGTTATTTGGTTGGGTGTAGCAGATGCGCGTTTTTGGTTGGGTTTGTGTGTCGCTATGATAGGTTTTAGTTTTATAGTCAAATTTTATTTTGGAGTGATGAAATTTGATGTAGATGAGGCAGGTTTAAATTTAAAAAACTAATTTTACAGAAGCTACTTAAAGCAAAGCATAAATTTCAAAGCCTATTTTTAAAAGACTTTGCTATTAAAATTTGGGCAAATCAAAAGTTGTAGT
>CAUSWS010000099.1:0-5843 GCA_963535265.1 uncultured Campylobacter sp.
AGGCAGAGCTTGCAAAAGCTACAAAAGCGATCGAAGAAGAGCTAAAAGCTGAGGGTAAGCCTGAGAAAATTTGGGACAAGATCATCCCTGGCAAGATCGAGAGATTTTACGCTGATAACACAGTGCTTGACCAACGCCTTACACTTTTAGGCCAGTTTTATGTAATGGACGATAAAAAGACTATCGAACAAGTTATCGAAGAGAAGAGCAAAGAGCTTGGCGGCAAGATCGAGATCGTAAAATACGTTCGTTTCGAGCTTGGCGAAGGCTTAGAGAAAAAAGTAGATGACTTTGCTGCAGAAGTTGCTGCTCAAATAGGCTAATGGAAATTTTAAGAGCGTCTAATCTAGGCTTTGCGTATGATTATACGCTCTTTAATAATATAAATTTAACTCTCAATCAAAAACAAAGCATCGCGATAACTGGCGTTAGCGGTTGTGGCAAATCAACGCTTTTACACATACTTTCAACACTTTTAAAACCAAATTTTGGCGAGGTCATCTATCAAGATAGATCGATCTATGAGCTTTCTCAAAACGAGCTTTTGGCCATTAGAAGGCTTCATTTTGGCATTATTTTTCAGTCGCACTATCTTTTTAAAGGATTTAGCGCTTATGAAAATATCGAGCTTGCAAGCATCTTATCTGGCGAAAATATAGAAAAAAATGATCTTGAAGCGCTTAAAATTTCAAGTGTGATAAATCAAAAAGTTGGCGAGCTAAGCGGCGGTCAGCAGCAGCGTGTCAGCATCGCTAGAGTGCTTACTAAAAAGCCAAAGATCATCTTTGCAGACGAGCCAACGGGCAACCTTGATAAGCAAACGGCAAATGAAGTGATGCAGGTTTTATTTGACTACATAAATGAAAATAACGCTGCCCTTGTTCTAGTCACTCACGACAATGACCTAGCCGCGAAATGCGACAACTCATACAAGCTTGAGAACAAAGAGCTTGTGCAAATTTCTTAAAATTTAGCTTCAAATTTCTAAAAACGACCACATAAATTTAAAAACAAAGTAAAATTTTGTAAAATTAGCAAAAAATTTAAAAGAGCAAAATGGAACTAGTAGAATTTTTTGGAGCTGATAAGACCATAGTTTTTATGCTTTTGTTTGCACGCTTAAGTGGTCTCATCGTTTTTTTTCCATTTTATTCGCACAATCAAATTCCTCTTAGCGTAAAAACGCTTTTAGTTTTTGTCCTTTGCGTCGTGCTTTTTCCTCTCTCAAAAGCTCATGAAAACTCTATAAATTTCCTAGTTGGCGAGATACTTGGCGAGGTGATGCTGGGTCTTAGTGCAGGACTTATGCTAACCATCATCTTTGCTACGCTTCAAATGGCAGGCGAGCAAATCTCGATGGTCATGGGCTTTTCGATGGCGTCGGTACTTGATCCGCAAACTGGTACAAACTCCCCAGTCATAGCAAACCTTATAAATTTCATCGCACTGCTAACATTTTTGGCATTTGATGGACATCATTTACTCCTTCAGTTTTACGCTAGCTCTCTTGCTGTGGTGCCTCTAGGAGATTTTTATCCGCGCCCTTGCATAATGAGCTATGTGATAAATTTATTTACAAATTTGTTTATGCTTGGCTTTATCATGTCATTTCCGATCATCGCCCTCTCTTTGCTCTCAGACTCCATTTTTGGCATGCTCATGAAGACAATGCCGCAGTTTAACCTACTAGTCATCGGCTATCCTATCAAAGTGACGATCGGATTTTCTGTTTTGATAGCCATTTTAGCAGGCATTATGAAGATAATGAGCGACCTACTTTTAAAAGTGATAAATGATCTGCCAGCTCTATTTTTTTAAGAAAATAGCAATGAAATTTATCATAAAATAGAGCTTCAAGTACTTCAAGGAGGGATTATGAAAGTCGCGCTCGTAAACAAAAACCCAGCAGTTTCACGTCTCATAACACTAAGTCTAAATAAAATAGGCGTAGAGTATGTAGAATTTGATGATGTTAATGCAGTAAGTGGTGAATTTGACTATATTATCATTGACAGCGATATGGAGAGCGCTGATTTAAAATTTGACCAAAAAGTGATGTATCTAGCCCCAAGAGGCGGCATAAAGCCTGATTTTGCTGACATTATGCTTGAAAAGCCATTCCTTCCTACCGAATTTATAAATTTATTTGAAGAAAGTAGGGCGGTTAATGCGGCTGGTGATGATATAAAGACTGAACTAGGACTTGATGAGTCCGCAAACTTCGATGATTTTGAACATATTGATGAAAATTATGAAGAACTACAAAATTTTGAGTTACCAGAAATTGACACAGATTTTGAAAATTTAGCAAAAGAAGACGAAACCGAAAAATTAAATGATAATGTTTTAAATGACGAGATTTTAAAAGAGCATTTAGAAGATTCTAGTGTTGGAGATTTAGAAGATGAAGAGATCAGTTTGGGCGAGGCTGATACTGAGTTAATTGACGAAAATAGTGAAGAAACTGAAGCGGCTAATGAAAATGTAGATGATGAATCTAATAAAACGCCAAAAATAGAAGAAACTATTGAAGATGGATTAAGTGGTGATTTTGGGGATCTTAGCGCTCTTGTTGATGAAATAGAAAATATGGATGAGAGCGGCCCGGTAGATGAAGAAGTTAGAGACGAGCTTGAAAAGATCGTTGAGCAGAATACACAAAATTTAAAAATAGATGAGAATGACGAAGAATTAGATGATATTAGTCAAAGTAAAAAAGAACTTAGTGAGATTGATTCCCTAGATGAAGAGCTAAATAGTGAAGAGAGCGACGAGGAAAATAAAAATTTAGACGATGCCGATGAGGCTGGTACTAAAAATTTAGAGCAAGAAGAGCTAAATATAGATGAGCTAGCTAAATTTGATGATGATAGCCTTGAAAATGAGGTAAATTTAGAAGAAGATGAGCCTAAAGATGATGAGAATTTAGAAGAGAGTTCTGAAGCTGATGAAGAGCAAATTCAAGTAGATGATGAAAAAGTAGAAGAAGATATAGAAGAAGAGGCTTTGGATGAAATTTCAAGTGAGGAGCTAGAAAATTTAGAGTTTAGCGAGAGCGAAAACGCTTCTAACAAGATGCCAGTAGAAGAGCTAAAAGATGTGAGCGAGCCAGAAGCCAAAGAAGATCTAGGTCTGGTAGATGAAGCTTTTGAAGAAGAAAATGATCAAGAAGAAGACGCACAAGAAGACACGAAAGAAGAGAGCAAAGACGCAGAACCAAGCGAGTTAAATTTTGACGCGGCATCGATAGATGATATAGATGAAAGTACGATGCTAGCGGCATTTGGGTTAAAAGATACGCCTCAAATAAGCTCAAAAAATGATGCAAAAGAAGACTATAAGGAAGAGCTAACTAAAAAGATCACAAAGCATGTCCATGAGTCGCTAAATGAGAGCTCGCTAAGAGATGTGCTAAAAGATATGAATATTAAGATAAATATAAGTTTCGAGGAAAAGTAGTTGCAAGGACAAATTTTAGTAGTTTCTGGACCTAGTGGAAGCGGTAAAAGCACGTTACTTAGCCGTCTTTTAAAGGAGGAGAAAGACCTATATTTTTCTATCTCAAGCACAACAAGAGCCAAAAGAGAAGGCGAAGTTGATGGGGTGGATTATTATTTTATAAAAGAGGATGAATTTAAAATCGGCATCGAAAAAGGTGAGTTTTTAGAGTGGGCGCAGGTGCATAAAAACTACTATGGCACGAGCTTAAAGCCAGTTTTAGAGGCACTTGAGGCTGGTAAGATAGTTATATTTGACATCGATGTGCAGGGCTTTCACATTGCACTTGAGAAATTTAAAAGCTACATCACTTCAGTTTTTATAACAACTGCGAATAAAAAAGAGCTCAAAAGACGCTTGAAAAACCGCGGAACAGATAGCGACGAGACGATAGAAAATCGCCTGATGAACGCAGTTGGCGAGATGGAGCATATTTTAGAATATGATTATTTTTTAGTAAATGATGATATAGAAAAGAGCTATAAAGGGCTAAAATCAATCCTTCGAGCGATGAGGTTAAAAAGTGCTAAGATAGACTTAAGAAACGTCATCGACGAGTGGATAGATTGTTAGAAATTCAGGAATTTATGATAATATTTTGAGAAAATTTGATAAGGAGAAAAGATGGGTTCTTTTAGTATTGGCCACTGGTTGATCGTTTTGGCGATCATTGTATTACTTTTTGGAGCAAAGAAGATCCCAGAGCTTGCGAAAGGACTAGGTAAGGGCATAAAGACTTTTAAAGCCGAGATGGAGGACACAACCCCTGAAAAGAGTGAAAAAGTCGAGCATAAAGAAGATAGTGCTACTAGTCAAAAGATAGAAGAAACAACTAAAAACGCATAGGTTTTAGAGTTGAAAAATAAAATAAAAGCTGAAATTTCAAAGGTTTTAGAGCGTGAATTTGTGCTTGAAAAGCCAAAAGATAAAAATTTAGCCCACTATGCGACGCCGCTTTTTAGCCTTGCAAAGGAGCTAAGAAAGTCGCCGGCTATGATAGCTAGCGAGTTTGCTGATAAATTTAGTGATAGCAAGATAGTTGAAGCTAGTGCAGTAAATGGCTACTTAAATTTCAAGCTTAAGAGCGAATTTTTAGATGAAATTTCAAAGCAAATTTTGCTAGATAGTGAAAATTTTGCAAAAGAAGAAACAAAAAAAGATAGCTATTTAATAGAATACATCAGCGCAAATCCAACTGGACCGCTTCATATCGGGCATGTTAGAGGTGCGGTTTATGGTGATACTTTGGCTAGACTTGGCAAAAGACTTGGCTACGCCATCTCAACAGAATACTACATAAACGATGCAGGTAATCAAATCGATCTGCTTGGCACTTCAATATCTCTCGCGGCCAAAGAGCAGCTTTTTAACGAAAGTGTCGTCTATCCAGAGAAATATTACCGCGGGGATTATATTTTAGATATTGCTAAGCTTGCAAATGAGAAATTTGGTAAAGAAATTTTTTATGACAAGAGCAGAAACCTTGAGCTTGCTGAGTTTGGCAAGGATATCGTGCTTGATATCATCAAAAAAGACTTGGCTGACGTTGGAATATTTATAGAGAGCTGGGCTAGCGAAAAGGCCCTTTATGACCATCTTGTGCCAACTATAGAAAAGCTAAAACGCTCAAATCAAATGTATGAAAAAGAGGGCGCTACTTATATCGCTTCTACCACGCTTGGCGACGATAACGATAGGGTTGTGGTTAGAAATGACGGCAGACCGACATATCTAGCTGGTGACATCATCTACCATAATGCTAAATTTGAAAGAAATTTTGACCACTATATAAATATTTGGGGTGCGGATCATCACGGATATATCGCAAGACTAAAGGCTGCGATAAATTTCCTTGGATACGATGAAAACAAGCTTGAAGTGATACTTATGCAGATGGTTAGCCTGCTAAAAGATGGTAAGCCATACAAGATGAGTAAGCGCGCTGGCAATGCCGTGCTGATGAGTGATATCGCGAGCGAGATCGGTGCTGAGGCGCTTAGATTTATCTTTATAAGCAAGGCAAACACAAGTAGCTTGGAATTTGACGTAGATGAGCTTAAAAAAGAGGATAGCTCAAACCCTATTTTTTACATAAACTACGCTCACGCTAGGATAAATCAGGTCTTTGCAAAGGCTGAAAAAAGCGTTAGTGACGTGATAAATGCGGACTTTGAGTGTCTAGATGAAAATGCTAAAAATTTACTTTTCGAAGCACTGATATTGCCTGAAATTTTAGAGGACGCTTTCATCTCAAGACAGCTTCAAAAGATCCCAGACTATTTGAAGTCACTGGCTGCTAGCTTTCATAAATTTTATAATGAAAACCGCGTGGTTGGAAATGAAAA
>CAUSWS010000100.1:0-5778 GCA_963535265.1 uncultured Campylobacter sp.
AAAAGGACAGACATGAACGAACTTGAGCTAAAGATGCAAGGCAAGATAGATAGGCTAACAGACAAGACTTTTAGGCTAGATCCAAGGATCGGCGAGGGCTACTTCACGGCGAAATACTTTCTAAAAGTAAATGAGATAATTAAGCAAAATCTGCCAGATCAGCACGTGACGATGCAGTTTTTCCAAAGGCGTGATGATATCGTGCTTTGCGGTATCGACGAGGTTTTAGCTATCATCAATAAATTTGCCAAAAACCCAAGCGAGCTTGAAATTTACGCGCTTGATGATGGCGATATCATAAATGCAAACGAGCCAGTTTTAAAGATAAGCGGCAAGTATGAAAATTTCGGCTTTTTAGAAAACGTCATCGACGCGACACTTACTAGAAGAAGCTGCGTGGCGACAAACTCCAGAGACGTGATAAAAGTGGCAAATGGCAAGGTGGTCTTTAGCATGGCGGACAGGCAAGATGACATATGCACGCAGCCAGGAGACGGCTACGCCTCATTTATCGGCGGCATCAAAAAGGTCGCCACAGACGCTCAGGGCGAGCTTACAGGGCTAAAAGGTGGTGGCACCATGCCTCACGCGCTCATTCAAATGTGTGGCGGAGATGTGGTGAAGGCTTGCCAAATTTATGCTAAAACCTTTGAGAACGAGCAGATTACGGCCTTGGTTGATTATAACAACGATGTGATCACAGACGCACTAAAGGCTGCAAATGCCCTAAAAGAGAAGCTTGGCGCGGTTAGAGTGGATACTAGTAAAAATTTGATAGATAAGTATTTTGAAGGCAAAGATACGAGCAAATTTGACCCGCATGGCGTTTGCAAGGAGCTTATATTTGCCCTAAGAGAGGCGCTTGATAAAGCTGGCTTTAAGCACGTCAAAATCGTCGTTAGCTCAGGCTTTAATCCGCAAAAAATGAGTGAATTTGAGAAATTTAACACCCCAGTTGATATTTATGGAGTGGGAAGCTATCTTGTTAAAAATGATATTTGTGGCTTTACAGGCGATCTAGTCGAGCTAAACGGCAAAAGCGAGGCTAAATTTGGTAGGAAAAATTTCGCTTCAGATAGACTAAAAAGAGTGAAATTTTAGGAGAGAGGATGAAATTTATAAAAATTTTAACATTTCTAGCACTTTTGCTGACCGCCTGCTCCGCGGCAAACTACGCTAATGCCTTTGAAAAGGTTGGCATAGTTGAAGACGGCGTTTATCGCTTTAGCCAAAATGGTATCGGTGTCAAAAAAGACCTGCTTGTAAAGGTGATCTCGGTGCAAAATGCGGACAACTCACGCAAAAAGATCATCTCCATGCTAAATATCCCTAAAAAGTCTAAAATCACGGACTTTAAAACAAGCGATGCTGGCGTGATAGTCTGGCCATTTTACGAGTTTGAGGGCAAATTTATAACGACAATAATCGTTGAAAATATAAAAAAAGAAGATAGTGATCAAAAACTGATTAAGATGCTTGAACTTAAGCATCCATTTTACTCAACGCTCCAAGCTCGAAGAAAAGGGGCTAAAGACGCCATAGACGTGAAATACGTGCTAAATTTCAAAGAGGCAAAGCTGGTAAAATCGTTTCAAAACCACCCTTAAAACTTTATTTTAAATAAATTTCATTAAAATGGCGTAATCAAAAAAAGGATCATCTTTGCATAATCTAAAAACCATAAACGTCGCTCACTCGCCAGACGCTGATGATATTTTCATGTATGCTGCGGTCAAATTTGGCTGGGTTAGCAGTAAAAATTTAGCCTTTACATCAAAAGCACTTGATATAGAAACGCTAAACGAGGAGGCGCTAAAAGGCACTTATGAGGCCACAGCGATCAGCTTTGCGCTCTATCCAAAAATTTGCGATGAATTTGCGCTTTTACGCTGTGCTGTGAGCTTTGGCAACGGATATGGCCCAAAGCTTATCAAGCTAAAAGGCAAGCAGCTAAAGCGAAATTTCAAGGTCGCACTCTCAGGCAAAAACACGACAAACGCTCTGCTCTTTCGCATAGCCTATCCAGAGGCAAGGATCGTTTATAAAAATTTCTTAGAGATCGAAAATGCCGTGCTTAGTGGCGAGGTCGATGCTGGCGTGCTCATACATGAAAGTATCTTAAATTTCTCTGACAAGCTCTGCGTCGAGCGTGAAATTTGGGATATCTGGAGCGAGCTAAACGGCGAAAATTTACCGCTTCCACTTGGCGGCATGGCGCTTAGACGAAGTCTGCCCATAACTGACGCCATCGAGTGCGAGAGAGTGCTTAGCGAGGCCGTTAGGATTGCTACTTCGCACAAGCCATTTTTATCTCACATGCTAATGGAGCGAAATCTCATCAGAGTTGGCAAAGATGAGCTTAAAGCGTATCTAAATTTATACGCAAATGACGAGTCTATAAGCATGAACGAAACTCAGCTAAAAGCGCTAAATAAGCTCTATCAAATAGGCTACGAAAAAGGTTTTTTTGAAAAGCTGATCGACGTAAACGACTACTTAATCCCGACTGAATACAACGAAGCAAGGTTTAGCTGATGCAAAGTACGCTTGTCTCACTTGGAGTTGAAACCTTTAAGATCGCCCTTTATATCAGCCTTCCGATGCTGTTAAGCGGCCTGATTGCTGGTCTTATCATCTCCATCTTTCAAGCGACCACTCAGATAAACGAAACCACACTAAGCTTCGTGCCAAAGATCTTACTAGTCGTCGTTGTCATCATATTTTTAATGCCTTGGATGATCTCGATGATGGTTGAATTTACCACTCGCATGCTTGATTTTATACCGGAATTTATCCAGTGACGAGGCTTGTTGATTTTTCTAAATTTACCTCGGTTAGGATAGGTAGCGTGCATGAAATTTTCGAGGTTAATAGCCTTGAAGATCTAAATTCGCCCGAGTTTTTAGGCGCCGTGATGATAGGCGGGGGCAACAACTTGCTTATCTCGCCAAATCCCCCAAAAATGGCGATGCTTGGCAAGAGCTTTGACTACATAAATTTAGAAATTTTTGATGAAAAAATTTACCTTGAGATAGGTGCTGCGACAAAATCAGCAAAAATTTATAACTTCTGCAAACAAAACAACATCGCGAACCTTGAGTTTTTAAAAAATATCCCTGGCACGCTTGGCGGACTTATCAAGATGAACGCTGGACTGCTTAAATTTAGCATAAGCCATAACCTCACGCATGTGCGTCTGGCTCGTGGCTGGGTAGGCAAAGATGAGATAAGCTTTAGCTACCGTCACAGCGGTATAGATGAGGCCATTTTGGGGGCTAAATTTGAGCTTCAAAGTGGCTTTGACGCGAGCGTATCTGATGAGATAAGCGAAAAAAGGGCAAATCAACCAAAAGGGGCTAGCTTTGGCAGCTGTTTTGTAAATCCAGATGGGCATTTTGCAGGGGCATTGATTGAAGCAGTTGGGCTAAAGGGGTATGCGATCGGCGGAGCGAAATTTAGCGAAGAGCACGCAAATTTCTTGATAAATTTTAACCACGCAAGCTTTGAAGACGCCACAAATCTTATAAATTTAGCAAAGGCTAGGGTTTTAGAGAAATTTGGCGTAGAGCTTAAGACTGAAGTTTGCATTTTATAAGGATAGTGATGAGTGAGTTTTTAGCAGAAGTTTTAACACTTTCTATTTTGTTTATTATGATTGGTTTTTACGCCATTTATAGGGCTAAAAAGGCGCAAAGTGAGCATGAGAAAAATATGGCTGATTATGATAAAAATCTGCTAAATTTTGCTCAAATTTTAGGTGTGCAAAACTACATCGATCTAGTTAAATTTGATGAAATTTTAGCCCAGGCCTTAAAAGAAAAACTAATTTTTAAATTTAATAAATCCACTACCAAAGAGGAATTTATCTCTTTTATAAAAGATGAAAATTTCAAAACCAAACCCCAAATTTCACAAAATCATATCGATGAAACTTTTTTAAACCTTTGCGCAAGCTCGCTTGTAGAGCCACTTAAGCTAGCGATACTAAAAAATGAAGATCAAATTTATGGATTTTTGTTTGAAAAAGAGCGCCTTTTTGCTCTTATTGATAGCGCTGCGCTGCTTGGCGAAAATATTATAATTTGCGAGTAAATCAAGTAAAATTCATCTCTTTTTAGATAAAATCAAGCCAAATTTCAACTATAAGGTAAAAAATGGCAAAAGAAAAAGATAGTGACAAAAAGATAGCTATCCCAGAGAGCGAAGCGGACAAGAAAAAGGCGCTTGAGCTTGCGCTAAAGCAGATCGATAAAGCTTTTGGCAAAGGCACGCTTTTAAGACTTGGCGACAAAGAGGTTGAGGCTATCGAGTCGATACCGACTGGCTCGCTAGGGCTTGATCTGGCTCTTGGCATAGGCGGCGTTCCAAAAGGCAGGATCATCGAGATCTACGGACCAGAGAGCTCTGGTAAGACCACGCTCACACTTCACATCATCGCTGAAGCGCAAAAAGCTGGCGGAATTTGTGCGTTTGTCGATGCAGAGCACGCACTAGACGTAAAATACGCCTCAAATTTAGGTGTAAATACCGACAATCTTTACGTCTCTCAGCCTGACTTTGGCGAGCAGGCACTTGAGATTGTTGAGACACTTGCAAGAAGCGGTGCGATCGATCTTATCGTAGTTGATAGCGTCGCAGCTCTTACTCCAAAGAGCGAGATAGACGGCGACATGGGCGATCAGCACGTTGGCTTGCAAGCAAGGCTTATGAGTCAGGCGCTTAGAAAGCTAACTGGAATTTTAAGCAAGATGAAGACAACTGTTATCTTCATTAACCAAATTCGTATGAAGATCGGCATGATGGGATATGGCACGCCAGAGACCACAACTGGCGGTAATGCGCTTAAATTTTACTCATCTGTAAGAATAGACGTAAGAAAGATAGCCACACTTAAACAAAACGACGAACCTATCGGTAACCGCACAAAAGCAAAAGTTGTTAAAAACAAGGTCGCGCCTCCATTTAAGGTGGCTGAATTTGACATTATGTTTGGCGAGGGTGTGAGCAAAGAGGGCGAGATCATCGACTATGGCGTAAAGCTCGACATTATCGACAAATCAGGTGCGTGGTTTAGCTACAAGGCCGAAAAACTAGGTCAAGGTAGAGAAAACGCCAAAGCCTACCTAAAAGAGCACCCAGAAATTTCTGACGAGATAGTAGCGGCGATAAAAGGCTCGATGGGGATCGACCACCTAATAAGCAGCGGCGCAAAAGACGAAGATGACGATACAAACGAAGCAGGAGATGAATAATGGTATTTATTGAAGATGTAGAAGCTCACGAGGTTTTAGACAGCAGAGGCAACCCAACAGTTCGTGCGACAGTTAGACTAAGCGACGGCACCGAGGCAAGCGCGATCGTACCAAGTGGCGCAAGCACTGGCAAGCGTGAGGCGCTCGAGCTTCGTGACAAAGACGAGAGATATGCTGGCAAAGGCGTTTTAAAGGCTGTTTCAAACGTAAATGAAAAGATAGCTGAGGCTATTATCGGCCTTGATGCCTACAACCAAAAAGCAGTCGATGCGGAGATGCTTGAGCTTGATAGCACGCACAACTACTCAAATTTAGGTGCAAACGCGGTCCTTGGCGTATCTATGGCAGTAGCTCGCGCAGCTGCAAAGAGCCTAAATATCCCACTCTATCGCTACCTTGGCGGTGCAAACGCTAGTATCTTGCCAGTGCCGATGTTTAACATCATAAATGGCGGCGCACACGCAAATAACAGCGTTGATTTTCAAGAATTTATGATCATGCCATTTGGCTTTAGCACATTTAGCGA
>CAUSWS010000101.1:0-5658 GCA_963535265.1 uncultured Campylobacter sp.
TTTAAAATTTCATGAACGAGTAATTTCGGCTCTAAAATTTGAGCTAAGCGGTAAGCGAAGCCAAATTTTAGTAGTCAATTCTTGCGAGTGAATGGAATTTTAAAATTTGCAAATTTGCTTCGTCAAACATACAAATGTCAGACAAATTTTAAAATTTGCAAAAAAAGCTCAATTAAATTTATAAATTCTAATTCTTAGGCATAAGCTCTAGGACGTTGCAAGCTCGTTTGCTGCCCATCTTGCAAGCTTTATCAAGGGCATTTGCAGATAGATCAAAGCTCTGCTCTACGCCGTTTCCTTGCAGATATTTTGTAGCTAGCTCGTAGCAAGCTTCACTGCTACCATTTTCACAAAGCGATTTAAAGACTTCGTAAGATCTAACCAGATCTTTTTCAACGCCAAGACCTCGCCCTAGCATGTCAGCATATAAAAAGCAAGAAGTTTTATCTTTGTTTTCGCACTCGCTTGAAAGCTTTTTAGTAAAGCTCTCGCAAGCTTTTGCGTCACTTTTGTTGATGCAGTTTTGCATATTTTCATCCCAGTTTGCACTTAGAGATAAAACGGCAAAGGCTAAAAATAAAATGGATTTTTTCATAAATTTCCTTGAGAGAGATAAACCCCCTTTGGGGGAAAGGGGGTCATTACAAAAAGGAGGTTTCTTGTTGGACAAGTGGAATAATACAAGCCTCGTCTAAATTTAAAGCCAACTCTTATTTAACAAAAAACAATCAAACAAGATCTCTCTTGCTAAAGCCCAAATAGCCGCAAACTAGCAAGATCGCGCCAAGTACCAAAGGATAGATGATCGCATAAGCTACGAAGGTCGCTTTTGAAAATGTGCCTAATATAAAGTAAGAGGCAGTGCCTATGACTGCTAAATTTGGATCAAAAAGGCTAAGTGCGGCTATCCTAAAAAGCTCGATCGGATTTAACATAGCGATAGAGTAGATGACATACTCATCGACTGAGCTTCGCATAAGCAGCCCAATGAGCGCTAGGTCGATAAAAGCTAGCATGATAAGCCAGAGCAAAAACGCCACGCCTTGCCCTGTTTCTTGGTTTTTAATAAGGCTTGAGATGAAAAAGCCAAGCGATAAAAAGACGATACTTAGGCTAAAAAGCAGGCCAAAGTAAAGCACTAGCACGCCCCAAGGTATCGACACGCCCTTTATAAAGCCAACCACCACGCAAAGCAAAAGCGAGAACAAAAGCGGCACAAAAACGACAAATGTCCGCCCAAGCGCCTTGCCAAAGTAGTACTCTTTAAGGCTTAGCGGGAAGCTTAGCACGTATTCAAGCAGGTTTGTGTCCCTGTCTTGATTTATACTTCTAACGGTTGAAATGAGGATAAATATCGGCACGATGATGACGCAAATTTGTATAAACAAAAGCAGCGCCCTTGTTAGCCCAGAAAAGCCAAGCACACGTGAGTCCGTCACTCCGCTAAATAAAAATCCTATCATCAAAGCAGAAAAAAGAAGCGCATAGATCGCAAACCACCTTGAGCGAAACGACTCTTTGACGTCTAGCTTTGCTATTAAAAAAAGGTTATTCACTCTTGCTCCTTAAATTTTCTTCTTTGATGATCTTGCCAAGGTCCATATAGACGCATCTATCGAGCAAATGAGCGATCTCATCTATGCGGTGCGAGATAAAAACTAGCGTTTTTTTTTGCGTGAAGTTATCGAGCAAATTTTTAAAAGACTCCCTTGCTTTTACATCTAAATTTGCCGTTGGTTCGTCAAACATCAAAATTTCGCTATCTTTAGCAAATGCGATGGCTATTAACATCTTTTGCTTCATGCCGCCAGAGAGCTTGTAAAATGACTTGTTTAAATTTGCATGCAGGTCAAGCTCTAAAAGCTTGCTAAATTTCTCAATATCTTCAAATTTGACATTTGAGCTTTTGCAGACAAACTCGCAAAGCTCACGCAGGCTAAATTTAAGTGGTGGCGGGGTTTGCGGCACAAACGAGATAAACTTTAGCGCCTCTTTTCTATCTTTTAGGGTATTTACGCCATTTATCGAGACATTTCCGCTATTTGGCACAAACTCACCCAAGATGATACGCATGAGCGAGCTTTTGCCAGCTCCATTTTGCCCAAGTATCGCTATCTTTTCGCCAGCTTTTACATTTAGACTGACGTTATCAAGTATCTTTTGCGAGCCAAAAATTTTCGTTACTTCTTTTATATCTATCAAAAAATTTCCTTATATGAGTTTCTTAAAGCCGTTGTCAAATTTAAGCGCATCTTGGTGGCAAACGTCGATACACCTGCCACAAAGCGTACAGTCAGCCCCAGCTATCCTGAAGAGCTTTTTACTATCATCAGTTTTTGCGCCTTTTTTTGTCATAAAAAGCACGTGTGGCACTAGGCAAACATCAGTGCAAACCAAGCAGTGATCGCACTTTTCTTTATCCCAGCTGACCTTTATCGCATTTGGCTTAGCTAGTAGCGAATAGGTCGCTCCAACAGGGCAGACATATCTGCACCACGCCCTGCGTGAGAAGAAAATCTCAACCACAAGCATAGCCACAACTAGCCAGATAGCGTGAAAGTAGCCATAGATGATAAATCTTGAAAATATCCCAACGACGTTAAAAATTTCAAAGACTAAGCTTGAGCTAGCAAAGCTAAGAGCCAAAAACAAAATGGTAAAAGCATATCGCCACTTTGTGTCAAAAACTCGCGGCTTTACTATCTTTTTGGCGCGTAAATTTTCGTGAATTTTTTCGGCTATCTCGCTTATGAGTGAATATGGGCAAACCCACGAGCAAAAGCCCCTGCCACCAAAAATGATGTAAAAGGCTAGGATACTAAGCGAGCCAATTAGTAAATTTACATGAATTTCATGCGTTGCCAAAAAGACTTGCAAGCTCATAAATGCATCTGCCAAGTGAAAGCCAAGTATCCTTGAGGCGCTGATGTCGCCCTCTAAAATTTGCACATCGACCCTGTAAGAGAGCACAAATAAAAGATGAACCAGCACGATAGTAAAAATACGCCAAAAACGTATGCTTGGGCGCTTTTTGCCATCTTTTGTAGTCGTTATTAGCGTGCTTAGAAAGCTTACGTTTCTAACGGTCGCACGAACGTTATATTTATCCATTTTTACTTTTTAAATTTAGAAATTTCATCAGCAAGGCTGTTTAGATCGCTGTCGCTAACATTCGTAAGTAGTCCCTTCATAAGCGTATTTTGCACCTTGCCAGCCTTATAATCAGCCAGTTTTTTTAGCAGATCCTCTTTGCTTAGATGAGTGATATCAGGCGCTACGACGCCCTTGCCATTTGCGCCGTGACATGGTGCGCAAGAGGTTAGGTATTGCCTGCTAACGCCTTCATTTTGCGTCTTAGCTACGCTTAGGCTTAGCTCTTTTACCTTTTTTAGCTCATCTTCGCTGGCAAATTCCTCGCTAGACTTTGACTGCTCTTTTGAGATATTTTGCTCCACTTTTGGCTGAACGCTAGCTTCTACTTTCTCCTTTTTAGGCGGAGTTTGGCTTAGCATAAACACCATGATGCCGCATATCAGCACCGCTAAAATGATCGTTATGATTTTTCCGATTTTCATTGTTTGCTCCTAAACTGCGCATTAAAATCGCTTATCTCTTTTGCTAAATTTCTGATCTCACTCTCATCCATCTTTTTAACAAGATCACGCATCAGCACATTTACTTTCTCTTTGTTTTTATAAGCGTTTATCATCTTATAAATTTCATCCTCGCTCTTTGTTAAAAGAGATGGTCCGATGATGCCATTTGCGTAGTCATCGTGGCAGGCTGAGCACTTTGTGATGAAGTTTTTACTAAGTCTGCCCTTTATGAGCCTTAAATTTATAGTCTGAAGTGGGCTTTTTACCATGGCAAGCGCTCCGATCTGGCGGCTTACGTTGTTATCTTCAAGTCCAAATTTAACGCTTTTTTCGCCGTGCATATCGTATTTTATAAATTCATTTTGCTTATTTGCGCTCTCGTTGTTTTCATTTTTTTCGACCTTTATACTAGCACTTGTCGCTACTTTTGTGCCTTGCTCGCTAGCAGCCTCTTGCGCTTTGTCGTTACTCTTTTCACAGCCGACAAATAACAACGCAGCAGCTATTAAAGGTATTATTACTCTCATTTTTTCTCCTTGTAAATTTCATCATAGCTCATCTTTGGGGCGATATTTATGATCTTTGCTGGACAGACCTCAGCACAAACGCCACAACCCACGCAGCCATTTTTTATAAGTGGTAAATTTGCCTCGCTCATTGCTATAGCGCTATCGCCAACTGGACAAAGCGTAACGCAAAGATCGCAAATTTGACCGATCTTGCCTTTTATCTTATCTTTTAGCGCCTCTTCTCTGTCGTTATAGGCTTTGCGATCAAGCAGATGTTTAACGCCAGCTTCGCTTAAATTTTCTCTTTTCACGCTCAAACAGGCCGCTGTGTCACTTAAAACTGCAACGCCCATTTTGACATCGCCCACGACCTTTGTGGCGTGATCGAGCGCACCGCTAGGACAGGCTAGCACACATGGGAAAAGGTCGCACAAGTAGCAGCCTCGCTCTTTGGCGTCGATGTGAGCTGAGCCACTTGAATAGCCATCTTCTATGTCAAGTAAATTTATACTATGATAAGGGCAAACTTGCACGCACTGGCCGCATTTTACGCAAAGATCATCAAAGTCATTAACAGCCCCCGGTGGCCTAAGATAGAGCTTGTCGCCACTACTTTTTGGCAAAAACTTGCCTAAGCCGTATCCGGCCACTGCTGCGACTGAGCCAATTATCATAAAATTTCTTCTATCCACGTTTCGCCTTTAAAGCGTTGAAATTTGAAACATCAAGCGGTTTTATCCTAGGCGAATTATCTTCAAGTAGCTTTATCGGCTCAGAAAATGGAGCGAGTTTGGCTAAGAAATTTAAGACGCTAAAGACGCTTGAGCCGTAGAAAAACTGCAAATTTGGATAGTACTGCCAGAGCTGATCGATATATGAGAGGTGCAAAAATGGCGTGTCGCCGTAGCCATCTTTATCTCTATCAAAGCTCTCATACTCATCATAGTAGTTCTTGCTCCACCTATTTAGTAACATCTTTTCGCCCGGAGTGTCATTTACGACTATGTCCATGTTGCCAATAAAGTCGTTGTTTTCAAAGATGCTTGTGCCTTGTGTAGCATGAAAATAAACGCCAACTACGTTGTGTAAAATTTTATTGCCTATAAAATTTATAGTTGAGCCTGGCTGAAACGGCGAGTTATCAAGCAAGATGCCACGCGCGTTATAGACAAGGGTGTTGTTTTCTATCGTAAAGTCAGACACGTCCTTTAGTCCGATGCCGATGCCAAAAGCGCCATCACTATCCATAACGAGGTTGTTTTTTATATTTGAGCCAGCCGAATACATAAAAAACATACCAACAGCGTTGCCTATAAATTCGTTATTTTCGACTAAATTTTGATTAGCATACATAAAATGTAGTGAATATCTGCTGCCAACTGCCTTGTTGCTTAGAAATTTATTGTGGCTTGCGTACCATGCGACCATGTCACGACTGTCACGGATATTGTTGTGCTCGATCAAATTTTCATGGCTATACCAAAGTCTCACCGCGTCACCTCTAAAGCCAAGGCTAGCGCCCTTTTTTGAGGTGATGTTGTTTTCAGTGATCT
>CAUSWS010000102.1:0-5570 GCA_963535265.1 uncultured Campylobacter sp.
ATTATAGCATTTAAAACATAAAGTTAGATAAAATTACGCTTTTTAAAAATTAATGAAAAATGCAGTAAAAATTTAATAAAATTAGGGCTATTTAAAGAGTTAAGGAAGATAAATGCTTTTTACAAAGGCAAGCGAATACGCTCTACTTTCGCTTATTTTAATATCTCAAAAATCATCTCCAGTTGATGTTGATACGATCTCAAATGAGCTTAAAATTTCAAAAAGCTTTCTGGCAAAAATTTTACAAAATTTAGCAAAGGATGGAGTTTTAAAGTCATTTAAAGGAGCAAATGGCGGTTTTGCACTAAACGGCGAACCTGAAAATCTAAGTATAAAAAAGATAATCGAATGTGCCGAAAAGCGCGAACTAAGCGTCTTTGAGTGCTCATCTTCAGCGCTTGGTTGCCCGTCAAACAAAGCCTCAAGCTGTCAAATTTGGTCGATGTTTAGCAGCCTTCAAGGCAAGATCGACGAGATGCTTGACGCGATAAAACTAAGTGACATCGTTAAGAAGTAAAGTTGGCAAAGCAAAAAAATAATATCTTGACTCTTGTCGCACCGTTTCTTGCGCCAATTGTCAAATTTAAAAGTCTTAGCATCGTTGGCATCATCGTTGCCATCCTTGCTATCATCATTGTGCCGCTTCCAAGTGCGGTGCTTGACTTTTTCTTAGCACTTTCGATCTCGATTTCAGTGCTTATTATTTTGATATCTATTTACGTGCCAAAACCAACCGATCTTAGCACGTTTCCGACGCTCATTCTCATCATCACGCTTTTTCGCCTCTCGCTAAATATCGCAACCACGCGTATGATCTTAAGCGAAGGTCACAACGGCCCAGAAGCGGTCAGTGAGATCATTTCGAGCTTTGGAAATTTCGTCGTTGGCGGCAACTTCGTCATCGGCACCATCGTATTTTGTATCTTGGTGCTCATAAATTTCATGGTCGTAACAAAGGGTTCAACCCGCGTGAGTGAGGTTCAAGCGCGTTTTACACTTGATGCAATGCCTGGTAAGCAAATGGCGATAGATGCGGACCTAAACGCAGGTTTAATAGACGAAAAAACGGCACGCGAAAGACGTCAAGCCATCATTGGCGAGGCAAATTTCTACGGCGCGATGGATGGTTCGTCTAAATTTATAAAAGGTGACGCCGTCGCTGGTATCATTATCACTATAATTAACATCATCGGCGGCTTTGCTATCGGCTCGTTTCAGCACGGCCTTGATATGGCGACATCGGCTCAGTACTATACGATCCTAACTATCGGTGATGGCCTAGTTAGCCAGATACCTGGACTTATCACTTCAACAGCGACTGCTATCATCATCACAAGGGCTAGCAAAGATGACGAGGATTTTGCAGAAGGCACGCTAAATCAGCTATTAGGCGACTATAAAACCTTGCTGATAGTGGGCTTCATACTATTTATGTTTGCCCTTGTGCCAGGACTTCCAACCCTATCTCTTGGCTTTATCGCGCTACTATTTTTGGGGCTTGGCTACATCATCAAGCAGACAAAAGATGGCGGGCTAAATTTAAGCCTTGCGCCAAAAGAAAAAACTGCTTCTAAAAAGGCTGGAGCCGCTACGCCAAGTGGGGCAGGGGCGGCAGCTGCGAGTGGTGGGGCTGCTAAGGCACCAAAGAAGAGCGACGAAGAGATCGCAAGAGAAGAAGAGACAAAGATAAATGACATATTAAAGCTTGAAATTTTAGAGCTTGATCTGGGATATGGCCTGCTAAAGCTAGCTGATGTGGATCTGATAGAAAGAATTCGCGCTATGAGGCGAAATATCGCTTCAAGCCTTGGCTTTTTGATGCCAAAGATAAGGATCCGCGACAACCTCCAGTTACCGCCAAACGAGTACCGCTTTAAGCTAAAAGGCATCGTGATCGGTCAGGGCGAAATTTATGCGGATAAATTTCTAGCGATGGATAGTGGATTAGTTAGCGAGGATATCGAGGGGATTCCGACAAAAGAGCCAGCTTTTGGGCTAGACGCTCTTTGGATCGATGCTAGCGTCAAAGAGGACGCCATACTTAGCGGATATACGATAGTTGATCCTGCAAGCGTCATCTCAACGCACATGAGCGAGCTTATCAAGCAAAATGCAGCCGAGCTTCTAACTCGCCAAGAGACGCAAAATTTACTAGACAAACTAAAGATCGACTACCCAGTCGTGGTCGAGGATACGCTAAGGATCGCACCTATAAATTTGATCCAAAAGGTCTTAAAAACGCTGCTTAAAGACAATATCCCGATCAAAGACCTACTTAGCATACTTGAAGCCATCAGCGACATCGCCGAGGTTAGTAAAAATTTAGATATGATCATCGAGCACGTGCGTGCAGCGCTTTCACGTGTCATCACCTCGCTTTATGTAGATGAAAAGGGGCAACTAAATTTTTATATCCTAGACACTGCCGCGCAGCAAAAGCTGATGGACGCGGTGCAGTATAAAGACGGCGCCTATCACCTGATGATAAACGTGGCGCAGACATCATCTATCGTGCAGGCGCTAAGGCGTGAAAAAGAGAAGCGACCGATGAGCCAGCACGGAGAGATGGTGCTTTGCGTGGAGCCAAGCTTGCGCAAATTTATAGCAAATATCTGCGCAAATTTCGCCATCGACATAGTGGTGCTAAGCTTTGCTGAGATCTCGGCAAATACGCCATTTGAAACAGTTGGCGTCATAGAAATAGAAAATTTATAAAGGAAAAAGATGAAAATTTATCACCTCTCGCACACCGATCTTGACGGATACGGCGCGCAATACATAACAAATTTTTACTTCAAAGATGTGAAATTTCTAAACTCAAACTACGGCAGAGAGATAGATGATAAATTTGCTCAAATTTTATCTGAGATAGACGCCTCTAACGATGATAAAAACGTCATTTTAATCACCGATCTAAATTTAACTCCGGCTCAGTGCGAGAGCTTTGAGGAGATGATAGAGGGTAAAAATATAAAGCTATTTTTGTTAGATCATCACCAAAGTGGTGCCGAGTGCGCGAGCGGTTATCCTTGGTATTTTTTAGATAGTTCAAGGTGCGCTACAAAGATCACTTACGATTTTTTTGCGGGCATTTTTGGTCAAAACAAAGAGCTTGAAATTTTTAGTGACGTCGTAAATGCTGTGGATATCTGGCTAAAAGATGATAAAAATTTCGAGATGGGCAAGGTTTGCTTGGGGCTTGTGGCAAATGCTAAAGAGATAAATAAAGTGATGTTTGAAGCTGAAAACAACCTCTATATGGATCACATCTTAAAAGAAGCGAGTAAATTTTTTAACGAGAAAAACGACTACATAGGCCTTGACATGCAGGTGCATGCGATCAAGAAGTCATTTTTCAAAGAAGATAAGGACGATACGCTAAGCAACCTGATCTCAAACTACGTCGTAAAAAAACTTAGTGAAAATAAAGAGAAATTTAGCATAAGCTATAAAGATCATAAAGGAATTTTGACCTACAATATCGGCAACGTTTCTGTTATCGGCAACGACTTTTTAGTAGCAAATCCTGAATTTGACTTCTTTGTCGACGTGACAAACAAAAAAACGCTAAGCTTTCGCGCAAATGGCAAGCTTGATGTTAGCGCCATGGCGAAACACCTAGTTGGCGGCGGCGGACACGTCAATGCAAGCGGCGGGCTGTTTGCAAATTTCAAAGATGGCTTTAGCTATGAGCCGATCAAGGCGCAGATAGTTGATCTAATAACTAAAAAAACACAGGAGGAGATATGAAAGAAGAAGAGGTAAGCGTAGAGGAGCTTAGCTACGAGCTTAGCATGGTGCTTGAAGCGATGTTTTACTATGCTGGCGTGAAAAAAGATAAGCTTGAAGAGGCGGCAAATCTCTACGTAGAGTGCATCGACGATGCGCTAGAAAACTCTGACGCTAGCGGTAGCGACGAGGTCATAGAGATAGTTGAATATATGAAAAAACACCATCCAAAGTTATTTAAATAAGGAGAAAATATGAAGAAAATTTTAGTTTTTGCAGCGGCACTTTTTGCGCTAAATGCTTTTGCGAGTGAAAATTACGATAAGGCAAATGAGCTTTATGCAAAGAGAAATTTCGAAGAGGCCTACCTTGCTTTTAATAAAGCTTGCGGCGAGGGCGAGAAAAAAGCTTGCACTATGAATGCGATCATGCTATTTAACGGCGATGGCGTGGCAAAAGATAGAGCTCAGGCTGAGAAAATTTTTACAAAAATGTGCGACGAAAATGAGGGTATGGCCTGCGAAAAACTAGGCGAAATGACAGCTTATGGACTTATAAAAGACAAAGACGACAATGAAGCAAAAAGCGAAGAGAAGGCAAAAGCTTTGTTCAAAAAAGCTTGCGACAACGGCTACAAACCGGCTTGTGACTTTGTAGCAAAATAGATCAAAAAGGGCTTAAAATGGGCTACAAACATAAAGATTTGATAGGAACTAGAGAGCTTAGCAAGGAAGAAATTTTATATTTTCTAGAGGCGGCGAAAGAGTTTAAGGAGCTAAATTTAAGCCAAGTGAAAAAAAATGACTACCTTCGTGGAAAGACCACGATCAACGCATTTTATGAAAACTCGACAAGAACTAGAACTTCTTTTGAGATCGCAGCAAAGAGGCTTGGGGCTGATACGATAAATTTCAGCTCATCAAGCTCGAGCGTGACAAAGGGCGAAAGCCTAAATGACACGATGAATAACATGGCTGCGATGAGAACTGACATCATCGTGCTTCGCCACCCAAGCTCTGGAGCGGCGAAATTTGCAGCTGATAGGACAGAGGCTAGCGTCGTAAATGCAGGAGACGGCACAAATGAGCACCCAAGCCAAGCTCTGCTTGATCTTTTCACACTAAGAGAGCATGGCAAAATTTTGGATAAAAATTTAAACGTGGCGATCATCGGTGACATCGCTAGAAGCCGCGTGGCAAGGTCTGACATCTGGGCGATGAAGAAATTTGGCATAAATTTAAAGCTCTTTGCGCCAAGGATGATGATGCCAAAAGACGCTGAGGTATTTGAATCTCAAATTTGCAAAAATATGGAGGAGGCTTGCGAGGGTAGCGACGTCATCATCATGCTTCGCATCCAACTAGAGCGTGGCGGTGCGGACGTGGCATTTCCAAGCTCGAGGGAGTACTCGAAATTTTTTGGACTAAATAAAAATAGGATAAAACTAGCTAAACCTGACGCGATCGTGCTGCACCCAGGGCCGATAAATAGGGGCGTGGAGTTAAACTCAGACGTGGCTGATGGCGCACACTCAGTCATACTAAATCAAGTTGAAAACGGCGTTGCTATAAGAATGGCGATACTAAATACGCTTGCAAAAAATAGGGACTAACGATGAAAATAGCAATAATTAACGGCACTATCGTAAATAGCGACGAGAAATTTAAGGCAAATATCCTAATAGAAAACGGCAAAATAGCCAAAATCGGAAGTGAGAAATTTGAGGCTGATAAGGTCATAGACGCTACAAATAAGCTCGTCATGCCAGGACTTATCGACATGCACGTGCATTTTCGCGATCCTGGTCAAGAGTATAAAGACGACATCATCTCAGGCTCGCA
>CAUSWS010000103.1:0-5554 GCA_963535265.1 uncultured Campylobacter sp.
GGAGCTATCGGCGAAGTAGTGGTAAATCCTTACGACACAGCGCCTCTTACTGCAGTCATCAAAAATGGCGGCTACACACTAAGCAACGCTAAGGTCACTATCGTGCCAAAACAGGGCGGTCAGGTAATAAGCTACAAAGTGGCTGACAAGCATCTTCGCACACATGGTGGTATCCCAGTTTTTGGTATGTATGCTGACTATCAAAACACCGTTGAAGTCGAGTATGACAAGAGTTACAAGGGCAAGACTGAGCATATAAAAGAGAGCTATAAAATTTACGCCCCAGCTATCTACCTAGAGAGCGCTGGCACGCCAAATCAAAAGGGCGCGCTATTTGACAAGATCGAGGTTACTAAGCCTGCGAGCGCTAAATTTGCAAACCGCCTCTACTATGTAAATAACTTTGTAAATAAAACAGGCAAGGGCACAAAAGTCGTTTGGAACAACCCAGCTGGCGGTGCGATCGAGTGGAACTACAGCCCAAATAACTTCATCCTTGATACAAAAGGCGAGGTTAGATGGTACCTTGAGCCAAGCAAAATTTACGACCTAAAACAGCCATTTCACGCTGGCGTAATGATGGGCTTTAAGCAAAATGACGACGGCGCTATGACTTGGGGATATGGCCAAAGATACGCAAAATACGACATCATGGGTAGAGAAATTTTCAACCGCGAGCTACCAGCTAGCTACAACGACTTCTCTCACTCAATGGACGTAGCACAAAACGGACACTACTTCTTGCGCGTGGCAAATGCCGACTACAAAAGGGCTGATGGCAAAAACGTAAGAACAGTGCGCGACGTCATCGTTGAGCTTGACCGCGACGGCAACGTAGTTGATGACTTTAGACTATATGAAATCCTCGATCCTTACCGCGATATCGTGCTAAAAACGCTTGATCAAGGCGCAGTTTGCTTAAACATAGACGCTAAAAAAGCAGGCCACACAGCAAGCTCTGATGAGCTTCAGTCTATGGATACACACGATAAATGGGGCGATATAGTTGGCGCTGGTCCTGGACGTAACTGGGCACACGTAAATAGCGTGGATTACGATCCAAGCGATGATAGTATCATCATCTCAAGCCGCCACCAAGACGCAGTTATAAAGATCGGCCGTGACAAACAGGTAAAATGGATCATGGGCGCTCACAAGGGCTGGAGCGATAAATTTAAAGATAAGCTCCTTCAGCCAGTCGATAGCAAAGGCAACAAGATCGTCTGCGAAGATGAGTACTCAAAATGCCCAGGATACGAGAGCGACAAAGGTGGCTTTGACTGGCAATGGACGCAACATACGGCATTTAGGATAGATAGCAAGTCTAAAAAAGGCGAAATTTATCTAAGTGTCTTTGACAACGGCGACACAAGGGGCATGGAGCAACCAGCCATCGCTGGCATGAAGTACTCTCGTGCGGTCGTTTATAAGATCGATGAGAACAAAAAGACCGTTGAGCAGATCTGGGAGTACGGCAAAGAGCGCGGTAAAGAGTGGTATAGCTCGGTTACTAGCCTTACGCAGTATCAAGATGACCTTGATAGCGTGATGGTCTATTCAGCCGTTGCTGGCATGCAGTTTGACATCGCAAAAGGTCGTCCAGTAGGACTTCCTAGCCCGCACATCGATGAGTTTGAGTGGGGTGCAAAAGAGCCTAGCATCGAGATAAAGATGACAAATGCTATGGGCTATCAAGCGTTTCCATTTAGCTTACAAAAAGCGTTTGAGAAGTAAATTTTTCCCTCCTTTGCTTTGGCAAGGGAGGCTTTTAGTTTTGCTTGATTTTAAAATTTATTTGCTCTTTTATAACAACCTTTGCATTTTTCTCTCTTTTACAAAACTCTAAAAAATTTAATCCATTTTTTGTATCGTCATTTAGCCCGATGCATCCAAAACCTCTCTCATCATGCTGATAAAGCGCTAAATTTAGGCTTGGAAAGATGAAAAAACACCACTCATTTAAGGAGTATGTATAAAGCATGAGTAGTTTAGCTAGATCTTTGATCTCATCAAATTTTAAAGCATCTATCCTAAGGCAGATGGCAGGTAGCAAAATTTCACTATTTAAACCAAGATCAAAGTGCTCATTTGGCTCTTGCAAGATGCCTAGCTTTTTAAATTTATCGTGCAAATGTTTTATTTCAAGCGTTTCATCGCTCAAGTTAGTATCGTCGTAGTTTAAGGCGCTTTAGAATGGCTAAAGGAGTTAAAATTTATATCGCTAAGCTTTAGAGCATTATTTATTAAGCTTTAGAGTTTTTACGCAATGAATGATGTAATCTTGCAAGCCTCATAAACTAAGAGCCTCTCGCATAGAAATTTCTATCTTTTTCTCATCAAGGACGTTGTTATAAAATAAATTTAACGCTAAAACTGCTTGATACAAGAGCATATCAGCTCCGTCTTTGCATGCTAAATTTTGGTTTTTAGCCTCCTTTAAAAATGGCGTTTGCTTGCCGTAAATAACATCAAATGCAAATTTAGCGCTTTTTAAAATGCCATCTAAAATCTCTTTTGGCGCTGGCAAAAGATCGTCTTTTAGCCCTGCTGAGGTCGAATTTACCACTAGATCAAATTTGTGCTCTTTATAGTCATCCCAGCTAAAGCACTCGTAGCAATCTTTAAATTTATCAAGTCTTGCCTTGCTTCTATTTAGTATGCAAACATCTATGTTTTGTGATCTAAGTGCGTAGGCTAGGGCGTTTGCGGTGCCTCCTGCTCCAAGGATGATGGCGCTTTTTGCCTCTTTGAAATTTGCTATCGCTTTTAAAAAGCCAGGTGCGTCAGTGTTGTAGGCATAAATTTTCTCATTTTTTAGCACCAAAGTGTTTGCAGAGCCTATTTTACGTGCTGCTTCTGAGGCGTCGTCGGCTAAATTTAGAGCAAATTCTTTATGCGGGAGTGTGACATTTGCACCGTCTAGTTTTAGGGATCTAAATTTATTGATTAGCTCATTGCCATCTTTTAACAAAACCCTAGTATATAGGGCATCAAGAGCTAGATCGGCAATGGCTTTGTTGTGTAGTCTTGGAGATACCGAGTGAGCTATCGGATCTCCAAAAACTGCGAAGGTTTTCATTTTGCTCTAAAGACAAAAGCGTCTTTATTGACATCTTTTCTTATGTCATTTACAGCTTTTTGTAGCCCTTTTTCATCAAATGGACCAACTAAAATTTTAGTTAGCTCGCCAGCTTTTATAGTTTTGTAGCTATAGCCTTTGGCTGCTATTTTTTTCATATAGTCGGCATTTGGGTTAAATTTGCTAGTTGCAAATACTTGAACATAAGAGCCTTTTGCGACGCTCTCGGCTTTTGCTGGAGCTTCAGCTTTTTTCTCTACCTTTTCTGCTTTTGCTGGAGCTTCAGCCTTTTTTTCTACCTTAGTTTCAGGTTTTTTCTCAGCTTTAGTTTCAGCTTTCTTCTCGGTTTTTGCCTCAGTTTTGGCTGGCTTTGCTTCTGCTTTTTTCTCTGCTTTAGCTTCGCTTTTTGTTTCGGCTTTTTTAGCTGGAGCTTCTACCTTTGTCTCAGCTTTTTTAGGTGCTTCAGCTGGATGCTCGACAGCTTTTACTACCTCTTTTGGCTCTTCAGTTTTAGGAGCTGATTTTGCACCTTCTTTATCTTTTAGCTTTTTGATCATATCTTCAAAATCATCTTGCTGCTTGTTTTCAGGTACGATAGGCACTTGCTCGAAAAGTTGAGTATCGCCTTTTTTAACATCCGAATTTGTATCTTGTGCAGGCACCTGCGTATCGACTGGCTGCTCTGCTGGCACTGGAGGCAGAACTAGTCTTGAGTCGGCTTCGTTTTGTGCTTGTGTTGAGTCGCCTGAGTTTATAAGCTTCATGGCTACGATGATGATTAAAAATAGTATAACAAGAGCTGCTATAAACATAAGAAGTTTCTTTAGTTTTGCGCCCTTTGCCTCATCATCTTTTTCTAAAAGTATATCTTTTAACTCTTCGTTTTCCATTATCTCTCCTTACATATATTTTGACCAACTTGCTCCGCGCTCTTTTTGATAGAGGTTATATGGCAAAGTTAGGATGTTAAATTCTTTTGGCATATCTTGATTTGGGAACATTCTCCACTCTTTGGCTAACTTTTGTGAGAGCTTTGCGCTTAGCATATTTGCAAGCGCGCAAGCTTCATTTAGTGTGGTGTGACCTTTATGCACGTAAAGGTGCAAATGTCCTGGGGTCTTAGTCTCATAGGCTGTAAAATTTATAAAGCCTTCTTCTCTTAAAAGAAGTTGCGCTCTATGCCAAAACCTATCTGGAGTTCTGCCGTTGTAGTCAAAGACTATGTTTTCGACCTTGTCACTTGCATTGATTAGCGAGTGGGCGATTATAGCTTTGCCCTCATCATGCTCTTTCATGACACTATAAGTTAGTGGTTCGTTGATCTTTTCAAATTTATCAAAGAAAATTTTGCCCTTGTACTCTATCTTATTGACGATCGTGTCACGTTTGATGTAGTAGTGGGTCGTTATTATCTTTATAAGAGATGTATCAATACTTTGCATCAAAATGTCGCTTTATCGTAGATTATAAATTTATGAGCTAGCTCTTTTAACTCGCCCTTGATCTTCTCTTGTAAAGATGCGTTGTTGATGTCGCTTAGCACATCAGCTATCTTGTTTGCTATTAGCTCAAACTCAGCCTCTTTCATGCCACGAGCTGTTAGAGCTGGGCTACCTACACGTATGCCGCTTGTAATAAACGGACTTCTTGACTCGCCTGGAACTGTATTTTTATTTACAGTTATACCAGCATTTCCAAGAGCGATATCTGCGTCTTTTCCGCTAAATTCGCGGTTTAAGAAGCTCATTAGGATTAGGTGGTTATCAGTGCCACCACTTACTAGCTCAAAGCCTCTATTTATTAGCACTTCGCCAAGTTTTTTAGCGTTTGCTTTTACTTGTTTAGCATAAATTTTCCACTCAGGGCTAAGGTTATGCTTAAAGCCAACTGCCTTTGCAGCGATGACGTGAACTAGTGGTCCGCCCTGGATGCCTGGGAAGATAGAAGAGTTTATCTTTTTAGCGTACTCTTCGTTGTTTGTCATGATGATACCGCCTCTTGGGCCTCTTAGAGTTTTATGCGTAGTTGAGCTTACGACGTCGCAGTGTGGGAAAGGATTTTGATGCTCTCCAGCTACGACTAGGCCAGCGATGTGAGCAACGTCTGCAAATAGTATCGCGCCAACAGCGTCAGCTATCTCTCTAAATTTCTTAAACTCGATCTCTCTTGTGTATGCGCTCGCGCCACAAACGATCATCTTTGGTTTTACTATCTTTGCGATATCCATAACTCTATCGTAGTTTATGCGACCATCAAGCTCGACGCCGTAAAAGAAGCTCTCATACATCTTGCCAGAGCTGCTTACCTTTGCGCCGTGAGTTAAGTGTCCGCCGTGGCTTAGATCCATGCCTAAAATTTTATCGCCTGGGTTAAGCAAAGCACCATAAACGCCTTGGTTTGCCTGAGAGCCTGAGTTTGGCTGAACGTTTGCAAATTCGCATCCAAAAAGCTCTTTGCATCTATCGATCGCGATTT
>CAUSWS010000104.1:0-5309 GCA_963535265.1 uncultured Campylobacter sp.
GTAAAAAAGTATGCTAACTATCCACTTTGTAGCGCTAAAGCTTAAAATTTTAATAGCTATAAAAGATAGCGTTGAGTTTGTCCCTAAAAAGGCGAAATTTTCGTTTTTAGCGCCCTCGCTTAAAAGGTCAAATATCTCACCACCTCCCCAAACGCTTAGCCAAGCTAGGCAGATGATACTAAGCAGAAGTGGCAAGATCGATAGCGTTATAAATTTGGCTGTAAAAAAGTCTTTAAAGCCAAGGCGAAGAAGATTTATCATTTTACCTTTTTGTACTCACGCTCAAGTGCGGCGTAAATTTCATCGATCTTACTAACGCCATTTGATAAAATTTCACTCATCACTTCGTTATCTTCGCGCTCGTTCCAAATTTTCTTATAACTTCCCTCTTTGTAGCCGTTATTTTGGCGGAAGCGATTTAGCACGTTTTTAGCGATGTAGCACTCATAAAGCGAGTATAAATTTACGCCACATTTTAAAGACATTGAGAAATAAATTTTAAAGATATCAAAGATATCATAGTCAAAGCCGCTGCACTCATGTATGAGCATCTCAACGTCGTTCATGATCTCATAAATGCTCTCATCTTCAACCTTTAATGGCTCTTTGCAATAGTCGCTAAAGCCGCTTGACTGGCAGATATCCTCAGCCAAAGTTTCAACATCGCCAAGCTGTTTTGCCTTGTAAATTTGTAGCGCTAGGCTCATTATAAAGTGCCAGATATCGACAACCTCGATGCGTAAATTTTGCTCATCAGTCTTGGCATCTATGCTCTTCCAGTGCTTCCACGCAAAGCTGTCAATGAGCTCAGCGCACTCCATATATATGCAGCGTCTCCAGCTGATTAGCTTATTTTTATTTGTATATCCGCTCTCCCAACCAAGCCCGTTTGTCTCGTCATTTAGGCTTTGTTGCATCTTTAACATCTCTAAAACAATAGTTCTTTCATCCATTTTTAAACCTTTTAAATTTTAAATGATTATAACAAAAAACAATTAATGCTTAAGAGACAAGCTTGACCCAAATCATCTTAATGCAAGCTTACAAGATGTAAAATCACCCAAAATTTCAAAGGAGAAAAGATGAGAGAGAAAGATCTAGTAGTTTGCAACGTTTGCGGACTAAAAAGCAGCGATGACAAAAATGCAGTTTTCATCCACGCTCACAAAAATGGCGAAGAGGTTGATATCTGCACAAGCTGTATCCCAAGCGTGATACATGGCTCAGGAATGGTCGTAAAATCAAACGAAGAGATAAAGGCTGAAATTTAAATATCAGCCACCATGTGAGGATTTTGTTTTATAAAATCCTCAAAATCCGATACACTCATAGGATGGCAAAGATAATATCCTTGCATTTCATCACAATTAAGCTCTTTTAAAAGCTCTTTTATCTCGTAGCTTTCAACACCTTTTGCTGTCACCCTTAGTTTCATTGATTTAGCTAAACTTATGATGGCTGTAACTATTTGCATATCTAATTTATTACTTATAGCATTAGAAACAAAATCATTCGAAATCTTAATGTGCTTTATTTTATACTTCCTAACATAAATCAGCGATGTATATCCAGACCCAAAGTCATCTATGCAAACATCAATATTGCTTTTTTCCAAAATGGCAAAAATTTTGTCCAGAGTTTCTTGTTTGTTTTGCCAAATATCTTCACTAAATTCAAACTCGAATTGACTTGGACTTATATGATTTGAGTTTAATGTAATTAAAAAATTATTTATAAATTTTTCAGATGTACTTTGAATATAGTCTATATTCATACTTATTTTTGGTATCTTTAATCTTTTACTCTTCCAAAAAACAATTTGTTCTATCGTTTTCAAAACAGAAAATTCACAAATTTCATCTAATATATCACTATTTAGACTTGCTATAGGCATAAACTCATTAGCTTCTTTTAGTCCGAATTCTTTTGATTGCCATCTCAAAAGTGCTTCCGCACAAATCATTTTTTTATTTTTAAAATCGATAATTGGTTGAAAATAGACTTGAAAGTCTTCATAAAAATTTGCTTTTTTAAGAGCTGTTTCTATGGCTGATTTTTTGTGTATTTCACTATTCATTTTTTCACTATAAACTGCAGGATTTAAAGCTGGATTTTGCTTAGCAAAATACATCGCCATATCGGCTTTTTTAATAATATCTCTAGGTTCAGTAATATTTTTATTAGTTACAACATAGATTCCTATTACGCTTCTAAGAGAAAAGTGATATTTATCTATCTGCAAAGAATCCTCTATTGCATCCTTTAGCCTCATACCAAATTTCATTCTCTTTGTGTGACTACCTATATCCATTTTAGCCAATATAATAAACTCATCAGAGCCAACTCTTGATACAACTTCTTCTTTATTGCAAATTAACCTCATACGTTTTGCAATAAACTTTAAAATTTTATCTCCAATTTCATGTCCATAAGATGTATTAATATTTTTAAAACGACTTATGTTTATATAATAGACTGCAATTTCTTTTTGATCATCTAATTTTTCACACATCTCTTTTAGTTTATTTAGCAAAGAATCCCTGTTGTCTAAAGATGTCAAATAATCCTTTTCAGAAATAGTTTCTAAGCTTAAATTTATCATTTCCAACTCAACCATTCTGCTATTTTTTTCTTTTATTTTCATTTCAAGCAAACGTTCTTCAGCAAGGCGCATTTCATTAATATGATTAGAAGCTCTAAAATAATAGCCCAAGATAGCAAAAGCTACTATAAGAAATAAAAATAACAAATCAAATACTGGTTCTGAATTATCCTTCATTAAAAACATGCATATTGAAATAATTGGTACATATTTTGGCAGTGCATTAAAAAATAGTATATTTAAATATTTGTTATTACCTTTTAAATAAAAACTCCCAAGCATTAAAATAAAAAAGATAATAAGATATAGCGAGTAAAACGTAAATTTAAAATTATTGTTTAAAAATCTATTATAAAAAATATATAAATTTAGTAATGCAAAAATAGCACTCGCACAGATAAAATAAAAACCACTATATTTAAGCTTAAGAGTATTGCTAGTAAAAAATTCACTAAGTGTCACAAATAAAGTTAGCAAATTTATAAAAAATGCAATAGTAGAAGTTGTTTTATTTATATCTTTTGAACAAATAAAACATTTAAAACTATTAAAATTCTCAATAACGCAATAAGCAAATGCACAAACCAGCAAAAAAACGTTAAAAACATCAAACAAAACCTGATTTCTACTACTTTTATCAAGTTTTTTAATCTTATTTATAAAAAGTATACTAACAGCGATAAAAAATAAAAACATAGGAAGCAATGCAAAAAGATCAAGGTAAGAAATTTGTTCTTTATTTCTTAAAAGGAAATCCTCATTAACGTTTCTAACGGCATCAAGAATAGCCCAAATAAACACACTAAAACAAGCAGCAAGCCAGTGCATGACTTTAAGCTTTGATTTATCCATAGATATGTAGATACCAAGAACTACAAGACCAAAGTCCAAAAATATCAACAAATTTTCAAAATTTTTATAGTTTAAAATGCCGGCAAACTCAGAAAATATAAAAAGAGCTATAACGGCATAGAAAATCTGTTTTTGTCTTACAACAAGAGATGAATCCAACGTAAAAAAAATGTTTTGTTTCATTGCTTATTCTATTTTAAACCTTATTTTTAGTTATAATTTTACAACTTTTTCATTAAGGTTAGTATATGAAGTGTAATATCGTCTTATCTGGAGAAAATTTAATAGACTACCAAGCGTTTAATCTATTTTTCTCAAAAAAGGCTAGAAAACAGTATTTTATAAATGTTTTTATGATTTTTACGGAGGCTGTTATAGCTGGCTTTGTCGCTGATATGCTTTTAAAAACCAAAATTTTTACCATTATTGGCACTATTTTTGCTATTTTTTGGATCATTTTTTATCCAATTTTTTTAAAAAATAGACGAAGAATGGCACTAAAAAGCTTAGAAATTTCAGACTTTAAAAAAAATATGATCTTTGAAGTAAATGAGAAAAATTTGGCATTTTATGAAAATGAGCCAAAAGAAAATGAAATTTTTGACATAAAAGATGTAAGTGAAATTTACGAGCTTAAAAATATCTTTGTCATCTTTATAAATGAAAAAATCCATCTTGTCTTGCCAAAAAATAAAGAAACCTCAGAGTTAGTAAAAACACTTATAAAAGAAAGCAAAAAAGAGCTACTACTTTTTAAAAATTTAGACTATAAAAGTATTGTGAGATAGTAATTTTATTATAAGCTTTTAACACTCAAAAAAAGCCAATACAAATATAAACAGTATTGAGATACGATAAAAATTATGTTCTTAAAAAGAGTAATAAACGCGGTAAAACTAAAAATGAACATATAATGTATTTCCTAATTTTATGGAAATTTTATAACATTTTCACATGATATGTAGATTACCAAAATATCTAAATTTTAAGATGATACACAAACAGATAAAAGTTACTTTATGGCTAAATAAGTATGAGGCAAAATAGGTAAATGTATAGCAAATCAAATTCCAAGTATTTGATATATAAAATATAATGGTAAGTTTATACCCAAATAGCTGAAACCTACTATACAAATGAATTAACATTGATATTGCATGAGTTTAGCAATCTAAGCAAGAGTGTAAAAACATGTAACGCTTATGATAAATTATCTTAAAATAAATTTACTAATCATAAGGTCACATAAAATAGTATAAAAATTTTCTAGCTGCAGATTTATTTTACTACCACAAGTAGATGAAGATATATTATAAGCATAGACTATCTATATTAAAAAAGATCTTGCTTCATTTTAAATAATGAGTCTAGTCATAGTCGCAAAAAACACAAAAAAAGATATACTTAATTCTATTGAGGCTAATAAATACAATGATACACAACTATGCCATTATACTCAACACTTAACCAGCACCTCTAATTAACAACATCTTTAATTTTATATCACATAGTGTATTTATATAAAAAATAGATATTACTCAATCTTTAATAAAATCTTTTCAAATTTATAATAGTTATTTATTAATTGATCATAAATGTATTTAACTCTGATTTATAACAACATACAAATAGTTGAAACATATAAGAAAATAAAATCTTTACTAATAAGAATTAATCTTTAAATTATATCAAAGTATTAAGAATGGTGACCCATACGAGACTCGAACTCGTGTTACCAACGTGAGAGGCTGGTGTCCTAACCGCTAGACGAATGGGCCAAAGATGGTGCCCCGTGTAGGTCTCGAACCTACGACCCCATCATTAAGAGTGATATGCTCTACCAACTGAGCTAACG
>CAUSWS010000105.1:0-5235 GCA_963535265.1 uncultured Campylobacter sp.
AAGGTAAAACGCTAGTCATCAGCGGCGGCACCAGAGGCATCGGCAGAGCCATAGTGGAAGAATTTGCAAAAGCTGGCGCAAATATAGCATTTACCTATAACTCAAACGAAGAGCTTGCCAAAGAGCAGGCAAAAGAGCTTGAGACTACTTACAAGATAAAAGCCAGAGCCTATGCGCTAAATATCCTTGAGCCAGAGACTTATAAGGAGCTTTTTTTAAAGATAGATGAGGACTTTGACAGGGTTGATTTTTTCATCTCAAATGCTATCATCTCAGGCCGCGCAGTAGCTGGCGGATACACTAAATTTATGAAGCTAAAACCAAGAGGCATAAACAATATCTTCACAGCAACAGTAAATGCCTTTGTCGTGGGCGCGCAAGAGGCTGCAAAACGCATGGAAAAAGTGGGTGGTGGCAGTATCATTAGCCTAAGTTCTACTGGAAATTTAGTCTATATCGAAAACTACGCAGGTCACGGCACGGCAAAAGCAGCCGTTGAGGCGATGGCAAGATACGCTGCGACCGAGCTTGGCGAGAAAAATATCCGTGTCAATGTCGTAAGTGGCGGTCCTATCGAGACAGATGCACTAAGAGCCTTTACAAACTACGAAGAGGTGCGCGATATGACGGCAAAGCTTAGCCCTCTAAACCGCATGGGACAGCCGACCGACCTAGCTGGAGCGTGTCTATTTTTATGCTCGTCTAAGGCTAGCTGGGTAACCGGACATACATTTATAATAGATGGCGGTACGACTTTTAAATGAGAAATTTGAAATTTACAGGCAAAAAGGTACATTTGTGAGTTTAAATTTACCAAATGCGTTGGCATTTTTTAGGATACTGCTAGCTCCGCTTATGTTTTTTATGCTTGTAAATGTGCCAGGAATTTTTACACAGATACACATAAGCTGGATAAACTACTTCGCAGCTCTCATCTTTGTGATCGCCTCGGTGACTGACTTTTTTGATGGCTACATCGCAAGGTGCTGGGATCAAAAGACCAAGCTTGGCGCTATCCTTGACCCACTAGCTGATAAGATGCTGATCTTAGCTGCATTTTTAGGTCTCATGATGCTTGGCAGAGCGAGCGCTTGGGCTGTTTATCTCATCTTGGTAAGAGAGTTTTTCATAACTGGCTTTCGTGTCGTGATGGCAAGTGATGGCGTAGAGGTCGCGGCTTCGATGGCTGGTAAGGTTAAAACCGTTTCGCAGATGTTTGCGGTTGGATTTTTGCTGATGAGCTGGCCTGGTGGCGAGCTTTTGCTATGGATAGCTGTTGCGCTTACACTTTATTCTGGATTTGAATACATCTTTGCCTATGTAAAGGCGATGAAAAAGAGTTAAATTTGAGCTATGAACTACAAGAGATTATACTAAAACGAACTGCAAATTTAGAACCAGCGCTACAAAAACAAGCGAAAAAACTAAATCAAAAGATCATCAATACAAATTTCTATCACGATGCTAAAAATTTAGAAAAGATCGGCAGCGTGATAAGCCCTGAGCTAAATGAATTTTTGCTAAGCTGCGCTTTAGAATACGACAAAACCCATGCAGATAAATTTGATACGTTTGATAACGACGTAGAGACTTTGCGTGGCATTTGGAGTGCGATGAGCTTTTCAAAAAGCCCTGAAATTTTAGACTATCTAAGCACGCAGGCCACTCGCTCGGTATCGCATCGCTCGTTTGCCCACAGATATATCTTTGAAATTTTACGCTTGCAAGAGAGAGCTGGCCGCATACATCCGCTACTTGCCAAGCTTTATGACTATTATGGTGACTTGCAAGCAAAACTGCCTATATATGAGCTTTTGCGCCGTATCGGCGTGAGCCCTGCTGATCCTTATGATTTTAATATCTCGCTAAATGCTGTAAATTTTGGCTACTGGTTTAGCAATCAAGGCTTAAGCGATGATGAGCTAGCTAGCAAATTTCACTTAGAAATTCGCCTTTTTGCCCCTTTTATAAATGACCACACATTTGAGATAGAGCTTAGAAACGACGCTGTGCCAAGAGCTAGAATAAATTTTAACGATGATGGCATGAGCTTTTTACAAGAGCTGCCAAATGATATTTTGCCCTGCCCTGATATTTTAAATTTAAAGCCCTTCATTGACCAAGTAAAGTCACGTTTTAATGTGAAATTTGACCTAGATGATAAAGACAAAACTTATTTTAGTCTCAGCAAAGGGCTAAATAGAGCCAAAACACTCTCGTGGCTAAGAGAAATTTTCGCCTAAATGGCAAGGCAAATTTGAGAGTAAATTTATAAATTTTGGCTAAAATCTCATCAATTTTTCAAAAAAGGTAAGTTTTGAAAGGCATTCTCTTCACGCTAGCCCTACTTTGCCTTGGGCTTTATGCGTATTCGTTTTATTTTTTAGTGACCGTTTTAGCCATTAGTTTTCTCATATTTTTCCATGAGCTTGGCCACTTTTTAGCAGCAAGAATGCTCGGCGTCAAAGTAAATACCTTTAGCATCGGCTTTGGCGAGAAAATTTACACCAAAAACGTTGGCGGCACCGACTACTGCCTAAGCGCGATCCCGCTTGGCGGATACGTGCAGCTAAAAGGGCAAGACGACACCGACCCAAAGGCCAAAAACTACGACGATGATAGCTACAACGTGCTAAGTCCCATAAAGCGCATTTACATCCTCTTTGCAGGACCGTTTTTTAACTTTATCCTAGCTTTTTTTATCTACCTTTTTCTTGGATTTATCGGTGTTGAGAGGCTTGCGCCAAGTGTCGGCCACATAGCTGAAGGCTCGGCAGCTGCAAACGCTGGCATAGCAATAAACGATAAAATTTTAGCGATAAATGGCGTCAAGATAAACGAGTGGGACGAGATCAGCAAAAATGTAAAGCTTGAGCCAAGCGCCATTTTGATAGACCGCAACGGCTCGCAAATGACTATAAATTTAACACCAAAGACAGGTGAAACGATAAATTTATTTAATGAAAAGGTGCAGCGCCCACTGATCGGCATCCAGCCAAATGGCGAAGTGGTGAAAATTTATCACACAGGTTTAGAGAGCCTAAAATTTGCCTTTGACGAGACGATCGAGGCTTCAAAGCTCATCTTTAAAAGCTTTGAAAAGCTAGTCGTTGGAGCTGTGCCACTAAAAGAGGTGGGAGGCATCGTGCAGATCGCTGATGTCACATCAAAGGCCGCCAAGATCAGCCTTAGTGTGCTCTTAACCATCGTAGCACTCATCTCTGTAAATTTAGGCGTGCTAAACCTTTTTCCGATCCCAGCGCTTGATGGTGGGCATATTTTATTTAACATTTATGAACTAATTTTTAGACGCGAGATAAATGAGAGGGTGCTGGTCGTGCTCACCTACTGCGGCTGGGCGCTACTGCTTGGCATAATGGTGCTTGCGACCTTTAATGACATTATGAGATTAAGCGGAGGTTTATGATGATAGTTTTAAAAGAGCTGCTTGAAAAGATCGAAAATTTAAGCAAAGACGTGACGCTAGTTGCTGTTAGTAAAAACGTCACATGCACTGAAGTAAGAGAGCTTTATGCACAAGGGCAGAGAAATTTTGGCGAAAATAGAGTCCAGGAGCTAGCCAAAAAAAAGCTAGAGCTGCAAGATTTTACTGACATCAAATGGCACATGATCGGCCGTCTGCAAAACAATAAAATCAATCAAATGATAAGCCTAAAACCAGTGCTTTGGCAAAGCTGTGATAGCTTCGAAAGAGCCATAGAGGTCGATAAAAGGCTTAGCTACAAGCTAGACACTTTACTTCAGATAAACTCGGCTAATGAAGATACAAAGCAAGGTGTGAGCGTGGCAAATGCGGCTGAAATTTATGAGCGCATCCAAAGCGAGTGCAAAAATATAAATTTAAAAGGTGTGATGAGCATCGGAGCGCATGTGGATGAGCCAAAAGAGGTGCAAAAAAGCTTTGAGCTAACATATAAAATTTATGAGAGCCTAAAACCAAAAGGCGCAAGCATCTGCTCGATGGGCATGAGTAGCGACTTCGAACTAGCGATAAAATGCGGCTCAAATATGATCCGCCTTGGGACGATGCTATATCTATAAATAAATTTGCCTCTTTTATAGAGGCAAGATCAGTTTATTTAAATAATTTATAAATTTAGCCGATATTTAGTGCAATATCTTTAAAAGGATTTTAGATGAATGTCGCACCGCAAAAGTATGATTTTATAAATTTAAATGATTTGCAAAATCTCTCCAAAAGATTTTTAAATCATAGCGATCACAATAGTTCAAAAGTAAATTTAAGCCAGTTTAACGAGCTTTATGAAGCAAATAAAACAGATACTATCTACATAACTGAAGCTGATATCAAAGAATACAACAAACGTCTAGCAACACAAAAAGCAGAAGAAATTTTAAAAGACTACTCGCAAAATTTAATAAATAGCAACAGCAAAATTTACTCAGATGAAACTTCTAATGGCTTTAGCAAAAACGCCTACTTTAAAAATATAAACGCCACAGATGACGCTGCTATGTTACCTGTCTTAAAAAGTGGCTACTTAGAAAACACAAAATTTAAAAATTTAAACGACTACGCCTACTCAAACACACTAAAGACAAATTATGGTGAAGTTGAAGTCTTTTTAGATATTTACGGCGATAACGATAAGCTAGGCATTGGAAAGATAGAAAACAATAGCGCACTTTTTAGCTTTGATAGCAATAATGACGGCACGCTAGATCAAAAAGATATGCTCTTTGACAAGCTAAAAGTAAGAGGATATGACAAAGATGGAAATGAAAAAATAGCAAATTTAAGCGATGTCATGGCTAGAGTTGATCTTAGGCAGTTTATCAGCACAAATGTCATAAATCACAACCAAATAACAAGAGAAAAGTTAAATCATAAAGCAATAATCACAAATAGCCCCGATCTTTACGTGGATACAAAAGAGATCGATCACAGACACTCCTACTACGCCTCAGATCCAAATACCTTGTTTGCTGCTGAAAATAGATATGAAAAGATAGGTAAAAATGATATAAATAATTTCTTTAAAAAATATGCTCAAAATGACGGCTGGGTCGATCTAAGGCACAATAATATCTTTGGCAAGGATAGCTCTTTTAAAAATTTCGCTTACACAAAAATAGGCTTTGATGATACTGCAAGACTAAGCGAATTTAACCCGATCATCGAACCAAGTAAAGAGCACAAAAAAGATGAAAATTTCTCATATACAAAATTTCAAAAAGATAGTTTTATGAAAT
>CAUSWS010000106.1:0-5225 GCA_963535265.1 uncultured Campylobacter sp.
TGATAAACAATCCAAACGATGACTTTTCAATAAGGCGCATCATCAACCGCCCAAAGCGCGGCCTTGGTAAAGTGAGCCTTGATAAGCTAGAGAAAATGGCATTTGAGGGAAAAATTTCTATTTTCGAGGCGATCTCAAACATCTCTGATAACGATGAAGCCTTTAGCAAAAAGGTAAAATCAGCCCTTGTCGAGTTTGCAAACAACCTAAAAGAACTTCAAGAAAGTAGCTCGGTTTTTGACCTCATAGATAAATTTGAAGCAAAATTTGGCGTGAAAAAATACTACGAGAGTTTGCCAGATGGTGCTGAGAGAGCGGCAAACATCGACGAGTTTTACGCTGTTTTAAAAGATCAGATCAAGCAAAATCCAAGCTTTGATCTGGAGGAATTTCTAAACGAGATCACGCTAACAAGCGAGCAAGATGGCATCAGCGACGAGGCTATCAGTATCATGAGCGTACATGCAAGCAAGGGGCTTGAGTTTGAGCACCTTTTTGTCATCGGCCTTGAAGAGGGATTTTTCCCGTTAATTGGCGACGGTAGCGACATCGAAGAGGAGCGCAGGCTCGCTTACGTGGCGATAACAAGAGCCAAAAAGACACTTAGCCTAAGCTTTGCAAATTCGCGCTTTTACAAAGGTCAGCGCACAAGACTAAATAAGAGTAGATTTTTAAGCGAGAGCGGTATCACGCATGGCTCGCTAGTTATCGAACAGAGCAATGAATTTAAAAAAGGCGACCTTGTTAAACATAAAATTTTTGGTATCGGCAGAGTAAGCGCGGTTAGCAAGATCAAAAAAGAGTTTAAACTGACTATAAATTTTGGTGGCAATGTAAGAGAGATAATGTCAAGCTTCGTGGAAAAGGCCGTATGAACGCCATTTTCGTGGCAAACAAGCCTGCTGGCATGAGCTCAAACCACTTTTTAGGGCGGCTAAAGAGAAAATACGGCATTAAAAAGGCTGGATTTTCTGGCACACTTGATCCATTTGCAAGTGGCTGTTTGATAGTTGCTTTTGGCTCGTATACGAAATTTTTTAGATTTTTAGACAAAAGCCCAAAGGTCTATGAGGCGACGATCTGGCTTGGGGCGAGCAGTCCAAGTATGGACAATGAAAATATCACTGAAATTTCAAATGTAAAAGAGCTAAATTTAGAAAAACTTGAAGCCATAAGAGCCGAGCTAACTGGCAAGATAAGCTACATACCGCCTAAATTTAGCGCCAAACATGTAAATGGCACAAGAGCCTATAAGCTAGCAAGAAGCGGCGAAAAATTTGAGCTAAAGCCAGAGACAATGGAAATTTATGAAAGTAAAATTTTAAATTATTCACACCCTTTTTTGACAATTCGTTTAAGTGTAAGCGAGGGGAGTTACATCCGCTCTTATGCAGAAGTTTTTGGACAAAAAGTTGGTTATAATGTAACTTTAAGCTCATTAAAGAGGGTAAGCGAGGGTAAATTTCGCTATGAAAATGAAAAATTTTTAAATATTTGCAATTTTTTAAATATTGAGCAAAACACTTATTTTGGGGATATCAACAACATACTTGATGGCAAGAAATTAAAAATTAACGATTTTGAAACACAAACACAAGGAATTTATTTGCTAAATTATGATAAATTTATGAGCGTAATCCAAATCATGGATGATACTATAAATTACACTTTAAACAAGGTAGAAAAATGTTAATCTTAGCAAGAAAAGAAAACGAAGAAATTTTACTAGGTAACGACATAAAAGTCGTCGTAGTAAGTATCTCAAAAAGCACCGTTAAGCTTGGTATCGAGGCCCCGCGCAACACAATAATACTAAGAAGCGAGCTGGCAAATGATATTAAAAACGAAAATATCCACGCCACCAAAAAAGCAAGCGAAGCCGATATCCACGAGCTTGCGAAAAAAATCGAGAAATGAAAAGCTTTGCAAAGATCAACGTATTTTTGAAGGTAGTTGGCACCAGAGGCAACTACCACGAAATTTTGTCACGTTTTGTTCTTTGCGAGCAGCTTTTTGATGAAATTTATTTTGAGAGGTCAAATTCTTTTACTATCGAATGCGACAACAAAGAGATAAAAGAAAACATCATCCAAAAAGCGATAGACGAGCTAAAAAGAGCTGGCTTTTCAAACGAGCTAGATGAGTTTTTTAGCTCTCATAAAATCATCATCAACAAACAAATCCCAATAGGTGCTGGTCTAGGAGGAGGCAGTTCAAACGCCGCCACCTTTTTACTTATGGTAAATGACGAGCTAAATTTAAATATAAAACGCGAAAATTTGATGCAAATAGCCTCTAAAATCGGCGCAGACGTGGCCTTTTTTGTCAGTGGCTACAAGGCAGCAAATGTAAGCGGCATAGGTGAGATCATAGAAGAATTTGACGATGAAGTGCCAAATTTAAATATCTTCACGCCAAATGTTTTTTGCTCTACACCGATGGTTTATCAAGAATTTAGAAGCAATTTCTTACAATACATAGACATTAATGCTGCAAAAAAGATGCAAAATTTAAAAAGCGCAGAACTACTTGAAATTTATAAAAACGAGGAGCTAAACGATCTTTTTGCCCCATGCTTTAAGCTCTATCCACAGATGAACGAGTTTAGGGATAAATTTCTAAGCGGCAGCGGCAGTAGCGTATTTAGCGTAAAATAAAAGGTAAAATTTTGATAAAAGATCTAGCAAAAAACAAGAAAGCTTTGCACGACTTTAGCATACTTGAGACCTTTGAAGCTGGCATCGTTTTAAAAGGTAGCGAGGTCAAGGCTCTAAGGGCTGGCAGAGCAAATTTAAAAGATAGCTTTGTGCGTGTCATAAAGGGTGAGCTTTTCTTACTAAACGCCCATATCAGCTATCTTGAGACTACACACAGCGCATTTCGTCCAAATGAGCGAGCAGCCAGAAAACTTTTGATGCATAGAAAGCAGATCGATAAAATTTTCGGTCAAGTCTCACAAGATGGGCTTACTTTGGTTGTTTTAGCACTTTATCTAAGCGATAAAAACATCGTAAAAGCAAGGTTAGCCCTTGCAAAAGGTAAAAATTTACACGACAAGCGCGAGACTTTAAAAAGACGCGAGGCAGACAAAGAGGCAAGAGCTGCCATAAAAAGATATGTTTAAGGGATAAGATGAAAAATTTACTCGTTTTAATAATCGCTTTATTTGCTTTTTTTGGTTGTGGCGAAGATGAGAGTAGCAGTGCAAATTTTAAAGAATTTAGCCCAAATGAAGAGATTAAGCTTGTAGATGTGAGCGGCAAGGAGCTTACTTTAGTTAGAAAAGATCACGGCTTTGCTATCAAAAATGATGAAAATAAGGTTTTAATGATCGACATTTTTGGCACATTTTGTCCGCCTTGTCAAAAAGAGGCAGCCGAGCTTACAAAATATCAGCTTGAAAACAAAGATAAATTTACGCTAATTGGGCTAACCCACTTTGAAAATGTCACAAATGAGTATGTTTTGCATGAATTTATGCAAAAATTTAATGCCTACTACTTCATAACAAACGATCAAAAGATAAATGACAGGCTTGCCGAGCAAATCGTAAGAGATATCGAATACAAACATGAGATCGCACTACCTTTTAAAGTGGTAATAAAAAACGGCGAATATCAAATTTTAACAGACGTAGATAGCGGACAATACGGAGTTAAATACTATCTTGGCGGCATAAAAGTCACAAAAATGAAAGAAGATTTGGCAAAAATCTATGAAACAAAATAAATTTGCCTTATATTTGGAACATCATTTGCTTATAAATGTGTGAAATTTTAGAAGGACTTTAAATGTTTGTTTTAGATAGATCAAAATCTAGCCCACTCGTCGAATCAGCCCTTGCAGGCAGAGAGCTACGTCAAAAGCTCATCTCTGGCAATCTTGCAAATGTTGATACGCCATTTTACAAGGCTAGAGATGTAAGATTTGAAGATGTTTTAAGAGAAAAAGCAAATGAAATTTACAACGTTTCAGAGAGCAAAAAACTAAATTTAGCTAAAACAAACGAAGCGCACATGGCTGCGGTTGATTTTCCAAAAAGCGACACAGCTCAAATTTTCTTGCGTGATGGTCACATGGCTAGAAACGACGCAAACACAGTCGATCTTGATGTTGAGACAACAGAAATGGGCAAAAATACAGTTATGATAAACGCTCTTGATAGCGCCTACAAGGCTCAGGGCAATATCTTTAAAAGCGTAATAGACGCAAGTGCTAAGAACTAGGAGAGATTGATGTCATACTTAAATGATTTTGATATTAGCGGATACGGACTAAGCGCGCAACGCTTCAGGATGAACGTCATCAGCTCAAACATAGCAAATGCTCAAACCACAAGAACAGCCGAAGGCGGTCCTTACAGAAGACAAGAGGTCATCTTTAAAGAGATGAACTTTGATAAAATTTTAAACGATCAGCTTAAAAACTCACAAAGTTTGCTTGATTATGAAAATCCACTCGATGATCCAAGCTCACCTAAAAACGCTCACCCTGCCCTAACTAGCGTTATCGTAGATAAGGTGGTGCGTGATGACAAGGACTTTCAGCTAAAATACGACCCAAGCCACCCAGACGCAAATGCAAATGGCTATGTCGCATTTCCAAATATAAACCCAGTCATCGAAATGGCTGACTTGCTTGAGGCGACAAGGGCTTATCAGGCAAATGTAGCGTCATTTCAAAACGCAAAAACAATAGCACAAAGTGCGATATCACTTATTTCAGGACAAGCATAATGATAAGTAGTATAAATTTAGATAAGTTAAATAAAAACGAAAATTCAAACAAAATAGCAAAAGCAGGCGAAGAAGGCGGCTTTGAAAACGCATTAAACGACTCTTTAAAAGAGCTAAACAAGGTTCAAATAAACGCCGATAAAGCCATCGCAGACCTTGCAACTGGCGAGGTAAAAGACTTGCACCAAGCAGCTATCGCCATAGGCAAAGCGGAGACTAGCATGAAGCTTATGCTAGAGATTCGCAACAAAGCGCTAAGCGCATACAAAGAAATTTCAAGAACGCAAATTTAAGCCATTGAATGAATTCCAGAAAATCAAAAATAACCATACTCTTTTTATTAATTACTTTTGGAATTTCAATCTTTGTGCTCGTTATATTTTATAGAGCAAGCATCGAGCGAAAGCTTCCTAAGCTTCAAACAAGCGATGTAAATACCGCAATCCGTGGCAACATCGTCACAAAAGATGGCTTTAGCATCTCATCAAG
>CAUSWS010000107.1:0-5223 GCA_963535265.1 uncultured Campylobacter sp.
CCCATACCGCCTTTGCCCACGATGAGACGAACGCCAGTTTTTGCGATAAATTCTCGTTCAAATTTCTCCATTCTCATGCTAGTTGTAGGTCCTACTGAGACCATCTCAAAGCTTTTTTCGCCAGTTTTTCTGATGATCGGCCCTGCGTGTAGGATCGCACCGCCTTTGATATCAACTGGCAGCTCTCTACCCTCCTCCACTACGCGTCTATGTGGCACGTCGCGGCAAGTGACGATGTGTCCGGTTAGATAGATCACGTCGCCGATTTTGATATTTGAAAGATCCTCAGTGCTTATTGGCGTGGTTAAAATTTTCTTACTCATAGCGCGAACTCCTTGTGCGATTTTACGTCAAAATTTAGATCTGCGTCCCAGACGATGTGGCCTTTGCGGTGCGATCAACAGCCCACATTTACGGCGACAACTATGACGCTTGGATGGCGCGAGCGCAGTTTTCTATATGCACGCCCATTACAGAGCTTGCACCGCTCATACCTTGTGGTCCAAGGCCGATTTTATTGATGCCATCTTCGAGCAGTTTTTCGGTTAGTGCGGCTCGTTCGTTTGGATTTTTAGAGCTCAAAGGCCTCATAAGCGCCTTTTTAGAAAGCAAAGATGCCACGTCGATCGAAGTGCCCACACCAACGCCCACTAGTAGCGGCGGACAGGCGTTTATGCCGTAGCTTGTCATTATATCCATAACAAATTTAACAACACCCTCGTAGCCCATGCCAGGCATCAGCACGGTTGCTTTGCCAGGCAGGCTACAGCCGCCACCTGACATATAGGTGTGTATCTCGCACTCGCTGCTACCTGGCACGATATCCCAAAACACACTCGGTGTGCCCTTGCCGACGTTTTTGCCGGTGTTGTACTCGTCAAATGTCTCGACGCTGTTGTGACGAAGCGGAGCCTCGCGAGTAGCTTGCAGTACCGCCTCTCGTAGCAGCTCTTCAAGCTCGCCGATCAGCGGAAAATTTGCGCCACATCTTACGAAAAACTGGATCACTCCAGTATCCTGACAGGACGGGCAGTTTAGCTCCTTTGCAAGGCGCTGGTTTTCAAACATTGTTTTGTAGATCTCCTTTGCCAGCGGCTGCGTCTCGCGCTCGGCGAGCTCCCTCAGCTTCGCCGTCACGTCATCAGGCAGTACCTTGCCCGTGTAGCCGACAAATTTCGCCATAACTTCAGTCATCTTTTGCACAGCTTTTTCTTTATCCATTGCTTCTCCTTTTTTCAAATTTTTCATACGCGCCCGCCAAGATACAGCCAGCTGCGTAGCAGAGCAGATCAGCAAGATCAAATGTTCCGCCGATCATTACTTTTAAAATTTTATTTTCTATGCCTAAAATTTGCACCGCACAAAAATACTGCGCAAACTCCAAAGCTGCCGTAAAAGCAAAAATTTTAAGCGCTAAATTTGACGGCAGCACGCTAAAAATAGCTCTCGTCAAAGCGTAAAGCAAGATAACAGCAAAAACATCGCCCAGATAGTGACGCACAAAGCCGCCATTTACGCAAACTGCGATGTAAATTTCAGTTGCCAAGATCGCACCAGCCACAGCTAAAAACGCTAGCCTCGTTTGCGTGCTTTCTCTTTTTACTAAAGCTTCCTTTTTCCAGCTTAAATTTATCTCTTGCAACGCTTTTTCCTTTAAATTTAGCTCATTTATCCACCGCGACGCAAGCATAAATTTAGAGATGATTTATCAGACTTGCGTTATACGCAGCGCCGTATCCGTTGTCGATATTTACGACACTTATGCCATTTGCACAGCTATTTAGCATGGCTAGCAGCGCCGCAACTCCGCCAAAATTTGCCCCGTATCCCACACTGGTAGGCACTGCGATCACAGGCACGCTCACGAGGCCAGCTAACACGCTAGCAAGTGCGCCCTCCATGCCAGCAACGGCGATCACAACATTTGCGCCGCGTATCTCGTCAAGCTTTGCGACCAGCCTATGTAGCCCTGCCACGCCGACATCGGTAAATTTTTTCACGTCATTGCCTAAAAATTTTGCCGTTTCGTAGGCCTCCTCCACGACTGAGCCATCGGCAGTGCCAGCAGAGACTATCGCAATGTAGCTTTTTGTGGGTGCAGGCTCTTTAAATTTGACGCTGATCGCCCTACCACGAGCGTTAAAATTTGCCTGCGGAAAGATCTCACGAATGCGTTTAAAAACGCTCTCATTTGTTCTTGTGATCAGGATATTTTCATTTTTTTCGCCGATCGCACTAGCAATTTGCAAAATTTCATCATCTGTTTTATTCGCCCCATATATCACCTCGCCAATGCCATTTCGCAAAGCGCGCTGAGTGTCGATCTTGGCGCATCCAATGTCGTTAAATGGGTAGTTTTTTAGATACTTTAACGCATCTTGCTCGCTCATCTTGCCGTTTTTTATACCAGCGATAAATTCTAAAATTTCAGTCTCGCTCATACCAAAACATCCTCTCTAAGCCCCTTTAGATCAAGTGTCACCTCTGCTGCGCCAAGTGTAACCAACTCTTTAACGATAGACTTAAATTTCACGTCGTTTAAAAAGCTTTGCATGCTAGAAAATGGCATTTGCAGCTTCATTTTTTTATCATCAAGCCTTGCTCGCACATTTGCGTAGCCGCTTTTTATCAGTAAATTTTCAGCCGCCTCTACTAAATTTAACTCATCCATGCTTATCTCTTTTTCATGCGGCAAACGAGTTAGCAAGCATGCATAGCTTGGCTTTTCTGCCGTTGCTAAATTTAGCTCACGCGAGAGTTCGCGGATCTCAAATTTGCTCAAATTTAAAAGTGGCGAAAGCACACCAAGCTCTTCTTTTGCCTTAAGCCCTGGGCGATATTCACCAAGATCGTCTTTGTTTGTGCCATCAGCCAAATTTGTAAAACCAAGCTCTTTTGCACGAGCAAGAAGCCTTGAAAAAACTGCTTTTTTACAAAGATAACAGCGATTTTGCGGATTGAGTTTTATCTCATCAACGATGCCCACTTCAAATATCTCGTGCCTGATGCCATAAAATTTAGCAAATTCTACCGCCTCGTCTATCTCGCGCAAAGACATATAAGGCGATTTTACCGTGAGTGCTAGCGCATTTTCGCCAAGCACGTCCGCAGCGACCTTTAACAGTAGTGAGCTATCCACGCCACCGCTAAATGCAACGGCTAAATTTCCTAGCTTTTTTATATCATTTTTTAGAATTTCTAACTTCGTCATACTTTTTAAAAATTTCTTTTTTTACCTGAAATATCGATGTTTTATGCATAAGTGCCGCGCTTTTGCACTCGTCAAATTCAGGCTTTGCCTTTTCATCATCGCCTGAAATTTTTAGTCTTATATCGCCAAATTTTGTTTCAACACTTACAAATTTTCGTTTTAGCTCGGTTTTTACGACATCTATCTCACGAACGCCAATGGCCGTCGTATGCGTAAATATAAGCTCTTTTAGCTTTTTTGCATCTTCGTCTTTGCACAAGACGTTTAGCTCAAAGCCGATGCGCCCTTTTTTCATATAGATAGAGTGACTAAAGACGTCTAGCGCGCCATTTTCACGTAAAATTTCACACGCAAAGGCAAAGCTTTCTGCGTCCATATCGTCTATGTTTGTAGATATCATTTTTTGCACTAAATTTTGGCTCTCATCTACCTCGCAGATCATCGCGCGAAGGGCATTTGCAAAATTTGGCGCATTTTTTTCGCCAGCTCCGTAAGCTACTTTTTCTATTTTGAAATTTATCTCACTCACAAACTCATTTGCGCAGGCTTTTAGTATCGCAGCACCTGTTGGCGTAGTCATCTCAAAATTTGCTCGCCCAAGACTAACTGGCACATCTTTTAAAATTTCGCAAACTGCTGGCGCTGGGACATTAAGATAGCCGTGGTCGCACTTTACTACGCCGCCACCAAGCTCAATCTTTGAGCTAACAATCCTAGAAATGCCAAAATTTTTAGATAAATACTCAAAGCAGATCGCCGCTCCAACGACATCTACTATGCTATCAATCGCTCCAACCTCGTGAAAATGCACCTCATCGATGCTAACTGCATGCACTTTTGCTTCAGATTGAGCGATAACGTGAAATATCGCAGCAGCCTTTTTCTTGCAAATCTCGCTTAAATTTGAGCTAGCCAAAATTTGCTTGATATCAGAGTAGCTTCTAGCGTGAGGCTGCGATTTTAGTAAAATGACGTCGATTTTGATCGCAGCGATGCCATTTTTTACTACGTTTTTTTGCTCTAAGCGAAATTCTCCGCTCAAATTTAGCTTCTCTAGCTCAGAGCAAAGATAGTTAAAATCCACCCCAAGCCCGACAAGAGCGGCTAAATTCATATCGCCACTAATGCCAGAGCTTGCGTCATAGTATAAAATTTTAGCCAAACTCACACCTTAGGCACGGTCATAGAACCAAACGGCAAGATGATTATTTTTGCGTCCTTGCCTTTTTGCGCTAGTGCCTCATCTACGGCCTTTTGTAGGTCGTGATACGGCTTTAGATGCACGGCTTTCATCTCATCATCGCTTAGATCAGTCACTGCCCAAGTCTGCGCCCAAAGCGAAATTTCAGCCATTTTTGCAGCCTTGTGATAGCCAAGTTTAAAGCCAGAATTTATCTTTTCTAGCACCTTTTTAGGCGTGTCGGCCGATGCCATAAGGTCAAAGAAAGGTTTTGGACCGATGCCTGTGCGGCATTTTGCGACCATTATTAAAATTCCATCCTGTGCAAGCGCTAGTTTGCCGTTATCTAGGGCTTTTTGCGCCTGATAAAGATCGACATCCATAGGATAGGGCGCAACAGAGATCACGATGTCGGCTTTTTGTGGGATATTTACGCAAAATACCTCATCAGCCTTTTTCACGCAGTCGTAAAAGCTATCGTTTAGATCGCCAGCACTCGCGTAATAGACGCCATGCTCGCTATCAAGCACTGTCTGTATAGAAAAGACATCGATATTTGAAAGAACTTTCATCGCATCTATCATATCTTCATGCACGGGGTTGCCCTCAAGGCGAAGTGCCTGAGCGTCAGCGCTAAGTGCTAGTTTGTGGTTTTGCGTGATGCTCTCGTATGAGGCAGTGCCTGGCAAAAAGGCCTTTCTACCACCAGTGTAGCCTGCGAAATAGTGGGGTTCGACTGAACCTATAACGATCACTTTTTTGGCTTCGGCTACGATCTTGTTTAGATACATCTGCGTGCCGTTTTTGCTCTCGCCTAAAAATACCATCTCAT
>CAUSWS010000108.1:0-5195 GCA_963535265.1 uncultured Campylobacter sp.
AGGCTCTGCTTTGGGCGAGTGAGGCAAATGTCTTTACTTGGGATAAAAGAAGCGATATGCTTAATATCTCAGACGAGCTAAGCAAGGTTCTTGGCACGCAAAGCACTCTAAATTTCGAGCAGGCAAAGTCGGTCTTTGTCGATGAGTTTGATAGTTTTTATAGCTTTTTTGAGAGTATAAGAGACGCTCAAACTTACATTAAAGATATCAAACTTTATAGCATAGATAAAGAAATTCTACACTTTAGACTAAGAGCAAAAGCACTTGAATACGATGAATTTGGCGAAATAAGCTTGATAAAAGGCACACTAAAAGACCTTAGCCTAGAAGATAGCTTCTTTGTCTGTCAAGACCTACTTGCAAAAATTTTCTCATTTAGCAAAGAAGAGGTCATCTTGCTTGATGAGGAGCTAAAGGTCATTGATGCAAATGATACATTTTTTGAAAGTGCTGGCTCAAAAGATAGTGTATATCTAAAAGATATCACCTTTATAAAGCAAGGCTTAAGCGATATAAAGCACCAGATCATAGAGACTATAAACCAAGGTGGCTCATGGAGTGGCAAGGTTTGGAGTGAAAATAATAAAAATAAGAGCAAGCTTGAAGTCATAGAAATTTTACCACTTATAGATGCGAGCGAGAAAAGAACTGGCTACATCATGCTCGCAATGCTTGCAAATAACGAAGCTCAAAATGAGAAATATCTAGAATTTATCGCATATCACGATCCGCTCACAAGGCTACCAAATAGATTTTTACTCTACAACAAGCTAAATTCTCTCATACAAAAAAATGAACAAAAAATAGCCGTCATCTACCTTGATATGGATGATTTTAAGGAGATAAACGACAACTTCGGTCACCAAATAGGCGATAAATTTTTAGTAGCTATCTCTGAAAAGATAGGCGCTATGCTTAATGGCAAAAATATCTTTGCAAGGATAGGCGGAGATGAGTTTGTAGGCGTTATAAACTACGAAAATTTAGGTGAAGTATATGAGATAGCGCAAAATATGCTAAGGCTAGCTTCAGATGAAGTAAAGATAGATGAGCTAAAACTAAAAGCAAGCGCTAGCATAGGCATAGCCTTGGCTGATAGTGAGCTTGGGGCTGATGATGTGCTACAAAGAGCCGACTGGGCGATGTATCAAGCCAAGATAAGTGGCAAAAACAGAAGCTATACATTTGATGCGAAAAAAGATGTCTATTTTAAGAGCCAGTACGAAGATGGCTCAAAAATTTTAAAAGCGCTTGACGCTGGAGAGATGTTTTTAGAATTTCAGCCAGAGATCAGCTTTAGCACGGGTGAGACTTTAAGTTTTGAAGCGCTGATTAGATGGAGAAAAGATGGAGAGATCATCTACCCAAGCGACTTTTTACCACTTATAAGGACAAGTAGCGCATCTAGCAATATCGCTTTATTTACAATAAAAGAGGCGCTTTTAGCTAGAAAAATGTGGCTAGAAAATGGCATAAGCGCAAAGGTTCGCGTAAATTTAAGCGTTAAAAAGCTCTTTACGCAGGAGTTTTGGCATAAATTTAAAGCGATATTTGATGAGGATAAAAGCCTTGATCCAACTGGGCTTATCATCGACGTTATCGACGCTGCAACGGCTACAAATTTAGAAGTTTTAGAAATTTATGTTAGAAAGTATAAAGAGCTTGGCATACACTTCTCGCTTGATGACTTTGCATCATACTCAAGCTCGATCGAAGCTCTTGGCATACTAAAGACAAATCGCTTCAACATAGATAATAAATTTTGCAAACATATCTTCAGCTCAAAAGAGGCGCTTGAGAGTATAAATATGATAAGGTTTGTGGCTGATAAATTTGGACTAAATACGACTATAAAAAATATCGATGATAAAAGAACGCTTGAGTTTTTGCTTGGTCTTGGATTTGATAAATTTCAAGGCAACATTTTCTCATTAGCGCTTTTGGCAAAAGATGCGGCTTCATTTAAATTTGAAAGACCTAATCTGCACATAAAAGACTATAAAAATAGTGAAAATTTCGAGCTTTTCAAAGGCTTAGTCGTGATAAAAGAGCTTGCAAATGAAGTGATAGCAAATTTAAATCAAGACGACAAACTAGCACAAAGCCTAAAGCAAAAAATAGAAGATGAGATAAAAAATATAGGTAAATATAATCAAGAAATTTTCATAAATTTAAGCAAACTAGCAAGCAGTAGTGACAGCGGCGAACTCTATAATCTAGCCGTGTCCATCATCAAAGAGTGCGATATAAATTTAGGTTTTAGTAAGGAGATAAGAGTTGAGTGATGTAAATGTTTATGAGCACGAGATCCCAAACGGAAGCAAACTTTACTTTGCAAAAAGTGCAAAACTAAAGAGAAAAATCGAGCAAAAAGCGAGTGAAATTTTAGAAGATGAAGGTTTTAGCGAGATCGTAACGCCGTTTTTTTCGTATCATCAACATCTAAGCGTAGATGCGACAAATCTTCTTCGCTTTAGCGACAGTCTAAATCATGAGATAAGCCTAAGGGCTGATAGCACGGTTGATACCGTTAGGATCGTGCTTAGAAGGCTTAAAGCAAATGAGCCAAAGAGGTGGTTTTACATCCAGCCAGTCTTTCGCTACCCAAGCCAAGAAATTTATCAAATAGGTGCTGAGCTTATCGGCGAAAACGACATTTTAAAAAGTATAAATATCGTAGCAAAGCTTTTTAGCGAGCTTGAGATCGGCGCTTGTTTGCAGCTTAGCAATATGCAAATCCCAAAGATAATTTGCGAAATTTTAAACTTAGAGATAGAAATTTTTGAAAATTCATGGTTAGAAAAGATCTTAGCCCAAAACGTGCCGTGGCTTAGCAGACTAGCCCTTTTAAAGGACGCTAGAGAGCTTGATGGGATAGTAAGTTTAGTCCCTGATAAGCTAAAAGAGGCGCTAAGAAATTTACAAAGTGTAGCCAAATCACTAGAATATAAAAATTTAAGAATAGTTCCGCTATATTACTCAAAAATGAGATATTATGATAGTTTATTTTTTAGATTTTTAAAAGATAACGCCATCTTGGCAAGTGGCGGAAACTACGAAATAGACGGGATTTCAAGCAGCGGGTTTGCTGTATATACAGATGCATTAATAGAAGAAAAAATTAATTTAAGGAAGTAAGAATGAGAAAGGCTGATTTAGTAGTTGGTGTTCAATGGGGTGATGAGGGCAAAGGCAAGATAGTTGATATGCTAGGGCTAAACTATGACATGATTTGTCGCTCTCAAGGTGGTCACAATGCTGGTCATACGATCTGGGTCGATGGCGTAAGATACGCACTTCACCTTGTCCCAAGCGGAATTTTGCACAAAAATATCATAAATATCATCGGCAACGGCGTCGTTGTCTCTCCAGAGGTGCTCATCACTGAGATGGCGCAATTTGACAACTTAGAGGGCAGACTTTATATAAGCGACAAAGCACACTTAAATTTAAGCTACCACAGCCAAGTCGATCAAGCAAAAGAGCGCTTAAAAGGCGAAAAAGCGATCGGAACGACTGGTAAAGGCATCGGACCAACATACGCAGACAAGATAAGCAGAAGCGGCCACAGAGTTGGCGAGCTACTTGAGCCAGAGCGCTTATGCGATGCTTTGATGCATGATTTTGAAACAAATAAATGCGTATTTGACGCACTTGGCGTAAAGATACCTGAAGAAAATGAGCTACTTGAAGAGCTAAAAAGATATAAAGAGGTGCTTGCTCCATTTATCGCAAACACTACAAATTTAGTTTGGAAAGCGCTAGATGAAGATAAAAAAGTCCTACTTGAAGGCGCTCAGGGCACACTTTTAGACATCGATCACGGCACATATCCTTATGTAACTAGCTCAAATACCATAAGCGCTGGTGCTTGCACTGGTCTTGGACTAAATCCAAAAGAGATAGGCAAGGTAATAGGTGTCATCAAAGCATATACAACTCGCGTAGGACACGGACCTTTCCCAACTGAAGACAAAGGCACAAACGGCGATAAGATGTGCGAGATCGGTAAAGAATTTGGCACAACAACAGGCCGCCGCAGACGTTGTGGCTGGTTTGACGCAGTAAGCGTAAAATACGCTTCAAGACTTGATGGCGTCGATACTTACGCGCTTATGAAGCTTGACGTGCTTGATGGCTTTGAGGTGGTAAAAATTTGCAAAGCGTATCAATATAACGGCGAGACCATAGACTACGTGCCAACAGACCTTGAAAATGCAACGCCTATCTATGAAGAGCTTGCAGGCTGGGATAGCGTAAAGGGCATCAGCAGATATGAAGACTTGCCAGCAAACGCAAGAGCATATATCGAGCGTATCGAGGAGCTAACTGGCGTGAAGGTCGGCTACATCTCAACAAGCCCTGAAAGAAGCGATACGATCATTAGATGAAAAGTAAATTTACCTCCGTCGTCCGCGTCAAAAAGCAGGAGATGGATAAGGTAGAGGCTAAGCTCGTCGTTGCTAGGCTAAATGTAAGAAATGCTGAAGAAAAAATAGCACTCTTAAGGGCCAAGCTCAACGAGTTTAACCTGCCAAAAAGTGGCAACATAGGCGAGCTAAGAGAAAATTTAGAGCTCATAAATATAGCAAGAGCCGAGCTAAGTGCCTGCAAAGAGAGCTTAGAGATAGCAAAAAAAGAGGTCTTGCACTACGAGCACAAATATAAAAATGCAAATTTAGAGTATGAAAAGATGAAATATCTAGAAAAAGAAGAATTTAAAAAAGAGATAAAACGCATACAAAAGGCTGAAGCGCTTGCTCTTGATGAGTTTGCGGTTATGAAATTTGCAGCCAAAAGCGAGGCGTAATGAGAGCTGTTTTACTCTTTTTTATGGTCATAAATTTTGCATTTTGCTTTGAAGTGCCGGTTGATTGCACTCAGATCTTTGAAGCTAGAAAAGAGGAAATTTCAAAGGAACTTGAGGTCATCGACGAGCAGCGCCAAGCCCTAGAGGTCTTTCGAGCAAGCTCGGCTGCGGCTTATGAAGAGAACAACAAAAAGCTCGCCAAAAAAGAGGCTGATCTAAATGCGACGATGAAAGTGATCGAGCAAAAACGCAAAGAGATCGACGAAGTAGTCGCTAAAAATGAGAAAATTTTAAAAGAGCTTCGCACGATGACTACCGATAAAGTCAATGAATCCTACGCCAAAATGAAAGATGGCGCAGCAGCCGAAGTGCTCTCGCAAATGCC
>CAUSWS010000109.1:0-5183 GCA_963535265.1 uncultured Campylobacter sp.
CGTATCTGCCAAATATTGATAAAGAATTTCAATATTTTTTACTATCAAAATGAGCCAAATATTGAAAAAACTAAAGCTATTTTTTAAACTTGCTTTTAACTTTTTTGTTATAATATCCCATCAAAAATAAAAGGGATATTTTTTATCCGAATTAAGGTTTTAAATTTGAGAGTATATTTAGACAATAACGCCACAACGATGGTTGATCCAGAAGCTTTTGAACTTATGAAGCCGTTTTTTTGCGAAAAATATGGCAACCCAAACTCACTTCACAAATTTGGCTCAGAAACCCACCCAGCGCTAAGAACAGCGCTTGATCAGCTCTACGCTGGCATAAACGCAAAAGATAGCGATGACATCGTCGTTACCTCATGTGCGACCGAGAGCAACAACTGGGTTGTAAAAGGCATCTACTTCGACAAGATCGCAACTGGCGAGAAAAAACGCATCATCACAACCGCAGTCGAGCATCCAGCCATTTTGGCAACTTGTAAATTCCTAGAAAAATATGGCGTGGATCTTACAGTCTTAGACGTAAATAGCGACGGCATCGTCACTCCAGATCAGCTAAGAGCTGTCATGGACGAAAATGTCGCACTCGTTGCCATAATGAGCGCAAACAACGAAACTGGCATGATCTTTCCTATAAAAGAGCTTGCCAAAGTTGCCCACGAATACGGCGCTTTATTTCACACTGACGCCGTGCAAGCAGTTGGCAAGATAAAGATAGATGTTCAAGACCTAGACGTTGATTTCCTAAGCTTTTCAGCTCATAAATTTCACGGACCAAAGGGCGTTGGCGCGTTATTTATAAAAAATAGCATGCCACTAAGCAGCTTGCTTCACGGCGGCGAGCACATGGGCGGACGCAGAAGCGGCACGCTTGACGTACCAGGCATCGTTGGCATGGGCAAGGCACTTGAGCTAGCAAATAAATTTATGGATTACGAGCACTCACACGTTCGCCGTTTGCGTGACAAACTTGAAGACGCACTACTGCAAATTCCTGACGTTAGCGTCGTTGGCAAAAAAGATCAGCGCGTGCCAAACACTATCCTAGCATCTATCAAAGGTGTCGAGGGCGAGGCTATGCTTTGGGACCTAAATAGAGCTGGCATAGCTGCATCTACTGGATCTGCCTGCGCGAGCGAGACGCTTGAGAGCAACCCCATAATGGAGGCGATCGGCGCTGACAAAGAGCTAGCCCACACCGCGCTTAGACTCTCTCTTTCAAGGTTTAACACCGAAGAGGAGATTGAATACGCGATCGAGCAAATAACAAAAGCGGTAAATAGGCTAAGAAGCATATCAAGCACCTTCGCGTACGCCCCAGAGTGGCATAAGAGTGGATTATAAAATTTAAAGGAAAAACATGGCAAAAAATAACTTAATCGGCGGCTCTATCTGGGATGAATACTCAAAGGTAGTGCAAGATAGGATGAATAATCCTAAATTCATGGGAGAACTAACCGAAGAGGACGCCAAAAAAGCAAATGCAAAGCTCATCATCGCTGACTTTGGCGCAGAGAGTTGCGGCGACGCGGTCAGGCTTTACTGGCTCGTTGATGAGAAAACTGACAAGATAATTGACGCTAAATTTAAAAGCTTTGGCTGTGGCACGGCGATAGCTAGCTCTGATACGATGGCTGAGCTTTGCATCGGCAAAACGGTCGATGAGGCGGTTAAGATAACAAACCTTGATGTTGAAAGAGCTATGCGTGACAACCCAGACACCCCAGCCGTCCCACCTCAAAAGATGCACTGCTCGGTTATGGCATATGACGTTATCAAGGCAGCTGCTGCAAGCTACAAGGGCATAGACCCAGAGCACTTTGAAGATGAGATCATCGTTTGCGAGTGCGCTAGGGTGAGCCTTGGCACGATCAAAGAGGTGATAAGACTAAACGACCTTCATACGGTTGAGGAGATCACGCAATACACCAAAGCAGGCGCATTTTGTAAATCATGCGTTAGACCTGGCGGACACGAGAAAAAGGACTACTATTTGGTTGATATCTTGCGCGACACTAGGGCTGAGATGGAGCAAGAGAGGCTAGAAGCTCAGGCAAATGCTCAAGCAAACAACACCCTAAGCGACGTTAGCTTTGAGAGCATGACGATGGTTGGCCAGCTAAAAGCGATCGAATCGATCATCGATAAAGAGATCCGCCCGATGCTTATGATGGATGGCGGAAATTTAGAAATTTTAGACATCAGAAACGACAACGGCGAAAATATCGACGTTTATATCCGCTATCTTGGCGCTTGCTCAGGCTGTTCAAGCGGCTCGACTGGCACGCTTTATGCGATAGAAAATGTCTTACAAGAGAGCCTAAGCCCAAAAATCAGGGTCATGCCTATATAAATTTATCGAACGGCTTCTTTTGGAGCTGTTCGCCCCACCTGCTAAATTAAATTTACCACCTAAACAATTTAAATTTAACCTTTTAAAAATTTCAAAATTTCACTTCTAGTCTGCGCCAAGTCACCCACAAATTTCTTCTCAAACTGCGATCGATTAAAGGTTCGCTGACGCTTGGCAAGCTGGGCTGTGTGCGTGGCGATGAGCGTTTCTAGCTCGCTTTTTGAAATTTCACCCTCCAAAAACTGCTTGCACTCCTTTAGACCTATCGATTTTAGGGGTTTTGGCTCGCTTTTATACTTCTCAAATAAAAACTTCGCCTCATCTATTAAACCCTCATCTAACATATTTTTAGTTCGCTTTGCGATGCGAGCTCTAAGCTCCTCTTTATCCCACAAAATTTCAAATATCGCAAGCTCTTTTATGACGCTCTCTTTGGTATTTTGCTTTAGCCAAATGCTTGGAATTTGGCCGCTAAATTTATAAATTTGATACCATTTTTCGAGGCGATAAGAGTCGTTTTGGCTAAATTTACTTGCAAACTCAGGGTCGTTTTGCAAAGCTAGCTTGTAAATTTCCTCGTTGCTTAAATTTATCTCGCATTTTGGCACGTCTGGCGCAAGACCGCTAAGCATCGCCTTTAGATAAAAGCCGCTTCCACCTGTGATGATGAGCGGGCAGCCTTGTGAGAGCGCAAATTTCTTTGCATTTTTGTAAATTTCAAAAAACGCCCCAACGCTAAAATCCTCATCAGGGTAAATTTCATCCACCCCAAAGTGCCTCACAGCCTCCAGCTGCCAGGGCTTTGGCTTTGCGCTAGCGATATCTATCTCTTTATAAAGTGCGAGTGAGTCAAGGCTTAAGATGACGCCATTAAATTCCTTTGCCAGCTCAAAGGCTAGATCGCTCTTGCCGCTTGCCGTGGTGCCAATTAGCGCGAGTTCTTTAAACAAATTTAGCCCTCGTAAAATGAGCTAAATAGCAAAATTTCATCGCTTTGCTCATTGCTTTTGCCCTCTTTTATAAGATCAGCCAAAACGCCTGCAAAGTGCGGTGCGTAACTTAGTTCATTTAGTCCGTACGCTTGGTTATAGAGTAAATTTTGATATGTCTCATCACGTCCAAGAGCTGGCTTGTCGTTTGAGCTAAGAAGGACAAAATTTGCCCTAAAACTAGGCTCTTTTAGCTCGCTTATACCAAGGTGTCTTTTTAGCTCGTTTAAAAATGCGTTGATCTTTTCTGTTTTTACAAGCGTATCGATCGCGCCCACTTGTAAATTTGTGATGATCGTGACGCCATTTTTGGTTGGATAAATTTTGGCAAACATATCGTTTAAAATGATCGGTTTTTTAGGGATCTGACCCTCGCTTAGCGCGAGATCTATCGTGTAAAATTTAGCCAAAATGGCGCTTAAATTTGTTCCAAGCTTGCTTGAAAGCTCCAAATTTCTACTCGCCACGACAAAGCTATCAGCCTCGTACTCGCCAGCACTGCCAACAGCCTTTTGCACGGCTTGCCCCTGCGTTTTTAGCTCATAAATTTCATCATTTATAAACTGCGCTCCAAGCTCATTTAGCTCACTAACAAGTGCCTTTTTTAGCTCAACCGCGTCGATACTCGCGTTTTTAGCTAAATTTAGCGCCCCTTTTATATTTTTATTTATCAGGCCAAAATTTGCTAGCTCACTATCCACGCTTAAAATTTCTTGCTCGCTATCAGCGACCCTTGTCTCATCAAGCCTCTTTTTAAAGCTCTCATCCTCGCTAAAGATGAGATAAACGCCACTCTCATCAAATTTTATCTGCGGATATTTTTCGTTTAGCTCTTTTAAAATTTCAAAGCTCTTTTGTCCAAATTTCTTAAACAAAATTCTCATCTTTTTATCGTGAGCCTTTGTTGATTTAAGCGTGAAATTTGCCATCCAAGCCCTAAAATTTTCATTCAAGCAAAGTGCTATATCAAGCTCGCTTTTTTTACTAACAAGCCCCATAAATGAGCTAGATATCGCTCCATCTCTTGCGAGCGCTGGGGTGTTAAATGGGGTTAAAATTCCGCTTTCAAACTCATCTTTTTGGTTACTAATAACTAAAATTTCTTCGCCCTTTTTAGCTAGCTCAAGCGCCGTAAATAACGCACTAAAACCATCTCCGATAATCGCTATTTTACTCATCATAACCCTTCATTTTAAAATAATGTGGCAATGATAATATAAATTTAGATTTAAAGCAAAATGGTGTAAAATCAGACACTTTTTAAAAAACATGGAAATTTATATGATCAAAAAGCTAAAAGATATCGCAGAACTCATCGTTTTTAAGCACTCGGTTTTTGCCCTGCCCTTTATCTTTGTGGCGATGATAGTTGCGAGCAAGATAGAAAATGGCTCGGCTTGGTTTGGCTTTAAACTGCTTATTTTAGGCACTCTTTGCGCGGTCAGCGCTAGAAATTTCGCTATGGCGTTTAACAGATACCAAGACGAGGACATTGACAAGCTAAACCCACGCACCGCAAGCCGCCCAAGCGTCGATGGGCGCATCGGCAAGGGCAATATGCAGCTTTTCATCGCAGCAAACGCATTTATCTTTATCGTTTGTGCCTATTTTGTAAATTCGTTCGCATTTTGGCTAAGCTTTCCTATCCTTGCCGTGCTTGGTGGATACTCGCTGTTTAAGCGCTTTAGTGAGCTAGCGCACTTGGTGCTAGGCCTTAGTCTTGGACTTGCTCCTATCGCTGGCGTGGTCGCAGTAAGCGCTGCTATACCGCTTTGGAGCGTGCTACTTTGCCTTGGTGTGACATTTTGGGTGGCTGGATTTGACCTGCT
>CAUSWS010000110.1:0-5149 GCA_963535265.1 uncultured Campylobacter sp.
CCTTCACTGATGTGATCTTTTGGATTTTTGATATTTTTATCCCATGAAATTTCAGATATGTGTAAAAATCCTTCAATATCATTTCCAAGATCGACAAATGCGCCATAAGGCTCGATATTGCTAACTGTTACTTTGATAGTGTCGCCAACTTCTAGGCCGTCGCTTATGATCTCTTCCCAAGGATCTGGAGTAGCAGCCTTGATAGATAGAGATAGATGGCGTTTTTCGTTGTCATAGCTGATAACTTTAACTAAAACTTTATCGCCTTCTTTGTATAAAGAGCTAGGATTTACTGGACCTTTGTAGCTTATCTCGCTGTAATGCACAAGTCCGTCTACACCGCCAACATCAACAAACATACCATAAGTTGTGATCTTCTTAACTGTGCCCTCTATAACACTATCGTTTTCTACTATATTCGATAGAGCTTCTTTACGTTTTTTGCGATCGTCATCTAAAATTTTCTTTCTTGAGACAACAATGCTATTCTCTTCTTTATCAACTTTTATAACTCTTACTTTGTATGATTTTCCAACTACGCCCTCAGCGTTTTTAAATCCGCTGTGCGTTCTTGGTAAGAAAAATTCTACGCCATTTGCGTCTTGAGTGATAAAACCACCTTTATTTTTTCCAACTACTTTTACGTCGATTTCGCCAGAATTTTCAGGATCGTAAGCTTCGATGAAAGCTTTAACTTTCTCTTTTCTAAGTGCTTTTTTGTGCGACACTATAGGTCTTCCATTTCTTGATCCAGTTATTACAACTTTGATCGTATCGCCAACTTTATGCGTCAGGTTGCCGTTTGCGTCAGTGATCTCAGAAACATTTAAAATGCCTTCTGACTTCTTGCCAACGTCGATTAAAACCTCATCGCCATTGATACTGACGATCTTTGCGTCACTATCTTCTTCAGTCTTTTTAAAAGACTCCTCTAACATCGCAGCAAAATCGATATCTTCGATATCTTCGTCTTTTGCTTTTCCTAATTGAACACTTTTGTTCACAGCCATCTTGATCCTTTAAATTTTATTATGCCAGTAGAGGCAAATTGGCTTATTATAGTTAATTGTGGCTTTAGCTAGGATAAATTTTATACTTTTTTGATTCTATCAACTACTTTTTGTATGATCCAGTCAGGTGTGCTAGCACCCGCACTTATGCCACACAAATTTTTGCCATCAAACCATGATCCCTCAAGCTCTTCTTCGCTTTCAATGAGATAGCTATCTTCGCAGAAATTTTTAGATATTAGGTAGAGTTGTTTTGTGTTTGAGCTGTTTTTTCCGCCGATTATTATCATCACGTCAGCTCTTTTTGCTAAATTTTTAGCAGCCTCTTGGTTTTCAAATGTAGCGTTGCAGATCGTGTTAAAAACGCGCAGCTCTTTTACATGAAGCATGAGATAGTTTGCGATCTGCATAAATTTCTCAACTTTTCTAGTAGTTTGGCTAACAAGCGCGACCTTTTGCTTAAATTTAACGCCCTCTAGCTCGCTCTCTTCAAGCACAACATAGACGTTGCCCTTGGCATACGACTTCACCCCTTTTACCTCTGGATGGTGCATGTCGCCAAAGATCACCACATCATAGCCCTCTTCACTCATTTTTTCGCAAATTTGTTGTGGCTTTGTCACAAACGGACAAGTTGCATCGATCACTTTTATATCGGTTTTTTTTAGCTCTGCAAGGTCGTTTTTAGTGATGCCGTGAGTGCGAATGATCGCCTTTTTCTCATCTTTTAGCTCACTTATGCCATCAAGTGTCTTTACATTGTAGTTTTTCTCAAGCCTGTTTATCTCTTCGTTGTTATGGATGAGCGGACCGATAGTTGCGGCATCTCCAGCATTTTCAGCTATTTTTATAGCCCTTTTTACGCCAAAGCAAAAACCATAACTACTAGCAAGCTCAATCTTCAACCTTAGCTCCCATTTTCTTTAAAATTTCAGCAAAATTTGGAAACGAAGTGGCGATAAATTCGCTCTTTTCTATCTGCATGCCACATTTTAGTCCAAGTATGGCAAAGCTCATGGCGATCCTGTGATCTCCGTGGCTATCTATCGTGGCAAATTTCGCCTCAGAGCCATTTATGATAAAGCCATCTTCAAGCTCGCTAGCATCGACACCACACTGCTTTAGTGCATTTATCGTGACAGCTATCCTGTCGCTCTCTTTTACGCGAAGCTCTTTTGCATTTGTTAGCTTGCTTTGACCCTTGGCGCAGGCAAATGCGATGGCTAAAGCTGGGGCTTCATCAATGAGCCACGAGATATTTTCGCTAACTTCTACGCCTTTTAAATTTGGTGAATATTTGACCTCGATGTCGCCGATATCTTCATATTTGCTTGAAGTTTTGTGAAATTTTATCTCAGCGCCCATTTTTTCTAAAACTCTGTAAGCTTCGATGCGAGTTTTATTTAGCAAGATATTTTTTAAAATGATATGCGAATTTGGGATGATTAGAGCTGCGACCGCGAAGAAAAATGCCGAGCTTGGGTCATTTGGCACGTCTATATCAAGTGGCGAAAGTGGCGATTTCATAGGCTCTAGAGTGATATCTAAGCCATCTCGCTTTATATCAGCTCCCATGCCAGCAAGCATACGCTCAGTATGGTCTCTGCTTAGCTCTGGCTCACTAAATTTGCAACCATTTGAGTAAAGAGCTGCTAGCAAAAGTGCACTTTTTACCTGAGCTGAGGCGATCTTGCTCTCAAAACTAAATCTTTCAAATTTAGTCCCTCTTATGCAAAGAGGAGCGTTGTTTGCGTTGTTTGCGCCATCTATCTTTGCACCCATTTCGCTTAGAGGCTTTGCTATCCTTGCCATCGGGCGAGAATTTAAATATTTATCGCCACTTAGCACGAAAAAGCCGTCTTGTGCGGCTAGTAGCCCCATAAAAAGCCTCATCGCTGTGCCTGAGTTGCCACACTCTAAAATTTCATTTGGCTCTTTTATCTTTTGTGGCGGAGTGATCGTTATCTCAGCGCCGTTATCTTCGATCTTTGCGCCAAGGAGCTCGACTATTTTTAAGGTATTTAGCGTGTCGCCTGCTCTTAGGTAGTTTCTAACGCGAGATGGCTTGTCACTTAAAAGCGAAAAGATCGCACATCTATGCGAGATAGACTTATCAGCCGCGATATCGTCGATAGTTAAATTTAGACTTTTTTTTAATGGATAAATTCTCATCTTATTCCGATATTTAGTTTCTCTTTTAGCTCGCTTAAAATTTTATCCATAAGCGCGTTTATATCGTCATCTTCGAGCGTTTTTTCCATATCTTGGAATGTAAATTTAAGGCTAAGGCTGATCGCGCCGTTTAGTTTCGCATCTTTATAGATATCAACCGGCAAGAACTCTTTTAGCTCTTTTAAATTTAGCCCTCTTATGCACTCATAAATTCGTCCAGCCTCGAAATTTTCAGGCACGATGAGACTAAGATCCCTTGTCGTGCTTTGAAATTTAGAGTATGGCACTGCCAAAATTGGCTCAAATTTAAGCTTTGCAAAATCAATCTCGCAGACATAAGTTTTAGGCAGATCTCTTTTTGCCTCTACTCTTGCATCTACTCTGCCGATATAGCCGATCTTTTCGCCATTTTGATAGATGTGTGCCTGCTCGTATGGGCTAAGATACGATATCTCTCGGCAAGGTTTTAGCTCAAATTTACCTATGACATTTTGCACCATTGCTGCAAATGCGTAGAAATTTGCCTCCTCGCCCTTTGCGCCGTTTATCAGTGTTGGCTCTTTTAAAAGGCCTGATACGACAAAGCCTAAATTTAAACCTTGATTTGCATTTTCGTCAAAGACTTCGCCAAGCTCAAAAAGTCTAACTGAGCGCTTTGAGTTTTTGATATTTTTCTCGCTTGAGTTTAGAAGGTGATTAACAAGTGCTGGTCTAAGCGTGTTTAGCTCGTTGTTTATAGGATTTAATATCTTGATCTTGCAAGGTTTGAAATTTAGCTCACTTAGCTCATCAAGGCTGTCAAATACATAGTGCACGCTTTCAAAAAAGCCATTATAAGCTGCACGGTGTCTTAAATTTAGAGCATTTTTATAGTCAAAATATGTCTTATTTAGCCTATTTTTCTCTGCAAAATTTAGTGGCGTTGAGGCGATATTGTCGATGCCTATTATCCTTACGATCTCCTCGCAAATATCATGCGAATTTACGATGTCGTGGCGAAATAGCGGCACTTTTACATTAAAGCTCTCTTGCTCGACATTTACCGCAATCTCAAAGCCAAGCTTCTTTAAAATTTTAACGACATCATTTCTTGCAACCTCTTGACCGATCATATTTTTAAGCTCACCAAGTGAGATGCTAAGCGTGATAGGCTCGGTGTTTAGAAGTGATTGCTGTGAGCCAGCAAAAAGACTTAGGCTATCTTTAAAGCTAGCAAGCCTTTTAAAAAGATAGTCCGCCCCGTAAGCTAAATTTGGCTCGCTACCACGGCTTGAGCGATAAACTTGATCGCCTTTTGGTAAATTTTTATTTTCAAAAATAGCCTTTGAAACAACATCTGGTTTTACGTAGCTAGCCTCTACCAAGATCACCTTTGAGCCATCATCGACCCTAGCCTCATCGCTTTGGTAAATTCCAGCAACGCCTAAATTTCTATCCTCACAAAAAACCACGCACTCGCCATTTTCGCCATTTTTTATGTCAAAAACAGCCTTTTCACCCTCACCCACAAGTTTAGCGTGATCATAAGCTCTAAATAAAACGCCCGTGCAAAATGTCGCGTATTCAAGTAGTCTTTCTACTAAATTTGTCTTTTGGCACTCGATAAGAGCTAGTCTCAAGCGAGTTAGTAAATTTTCATTTAGACCACTTTTTAGCTCAAATGCCTTATACAAAAACGAGCCATTTACCTTATCTTCAGTCCGCACAGATGCGATCCTGCCGATGCCAAGTAAATTTTCGCTATCTTCATTTTCGTGGCTATCTTTCATATTTAGATCAAGCGCTGTACAAGTTTCTCTTGCGATGCCGTGTAAATTTTGGCAGTCACCCCTGTTTGCTGTGACATCGACCTCGATGATCACATCTTTAAACGCTTCAAATTCACCAAGACTTGTGCCAAGTTTTAGCTTGCCGATACTCTCATCAAGTGGCAAGATGCCGTCATTTGTCTTAGGTAGCCCTAGCTC
>CAUSWS010000111.1:0-5142 GCA_963535265.1 uncultured Campylobacter sp.
AATATGGCTAAGACAATAGTAAGTGAAGTAAGAAAGAATAAATTTTAATCAAACTACTTCATAAATCTTCATAAATTTCAACCTGGTTTAGACTGGGTTGGAATTTGTATATTTTTAAATTCTGGACTTTAAATTTAATCTTTAATCTTTTATTTTTCTGCTCATCTTTACAAATTTTAAAATTTCATTCTCTCGCAAGGATTGACTACTAAAATTTGGCTTCGCTTAGTGCTTAGCTCAAATTTTAGAGCCGAAATTACTCGTTCGTGAAATTTTGAAATTTGATCAAAATCTTTCTAGAGCACTTGTCTATACACTTTACAAACTTGTGCAATTTTCTGTCATTACGCTAAATTTAAACAAATTTTAATAGATAAATACCGATAATTAGGGCATTAAATCACCTTAAAGGATAGACATGAAAAAGATCTTTGCTCTTTTACTGACAGCTTTTGTTGCTCTTTGCGCAAACGAGTTAAAATTTGGCACAGCGGCAAATTACCCGCCATTTGAATACATCGATGAAAACAACAAAATAACAGGCTTTGACATCGATTTGATAGATGAAATTTCAAAGCGTGCTGGCTTTTCATATAAGATAGTAAATATGAGCTTTGATGGCCTCATCCCAGCGCTTAAAGCTGGCAAGATAGATGGCATCATAAGTGCGATGAGTGCGACTCCTGATAGACTAAAGTCGATTGATTTTACAAAGCCATACTACCTAACTGAAAACATCTACCTAAAGAAAAAAGGCAACGACGCTTTAAAAGCTAAAGAGGAGCTAGCTGGCAAAAAAGTAGGCGTGCAACAAGGTACCATCCAAGAGCTAGCTGCAAATGCAATAAATGGCGCAAAAGTAGTGCCAGCAGAGGACACTGTGCCACTCATCATGGGGCTAAAAGTTGGCAAATTTGACGCTGTCATCCTTGATAGCTCTATCGGCTACGGCTTTATCAAGAAAAACCCTGAAATAGAGGCATTTTTCAAAGAGGTTGATGGTAGCGAGGGCTTTTCAATAGCTTTTGATAAAAATAAGCAGAGCGAACTTATCGCTAAGATAAATCAAATTTTAGATGAGATGAAAAAAGACGGCAGTTACGACGCACTGCTTAAAAAATACGAATTAAAATAACGCCTCCTAACTAGCCTGCAAATTTGGCAGGCTGGCTTTATCTTGCATTTTAAAATTTATACTAAAATCCGCTTTTATATAGAAATTTAAAGGACAAATTATGAGAAAAATTCTGCTGTTTTTGTGCTTGGTGCTTAGCCTAAATGCCTTGCAAAATGACAAAGATATGCTAAGTGGCGAGCTTGAAAACGGGCTTAAATACTATATAAAAGAGAATAAACTCCCGCAAAAAACGGCCATCTTTTACCTAGTCGTAAATTCAGGCTCGACCGATGAGAGAGATGGCGAGCAAGGGCTTGCGCACTTTTTGGAGCACATGGCGTTTAATGGCAGCCGCGACTTTAGCAAAAATGAGCTCATTAAACAGCTTGAGAGCCTTGGGGTCAAATTTGGCGCTGATCTAAACGCGCAAACAAGCTACGATCAGACGAGCTACACGCTAAGCATAAATGTAAATGAGAAAAATTTAAAGGATGTTTTTAAGGTCTTTTCAAACTGGATCGATGGCGTAAAGATCGATGCAGGCGAGCTTGATAAGGAGCGGGGTGTCATAATGGAGGAGGAGCGCCAGCGAAACACGCCAGCATATAGGCTCTATCTTGCCCAAAGCAAGGACATCTTTGCAGGTAGCATCTATCAAAAAAGAGTGCCTATAGGCGACATGAACGTGATAAAAAGCGTGGATGCTAAGCACATGCAAGAGTTTTACGAGAGGCTTTATCAGCCAAGATTTATGAGCTTTGTGGCAGTTGGCGACTTTGATAAAAATGAGATAAAAACTCTTGTAGAAAAAAGCTTTAGCGCAGCAAAAAATAGCAACTCTTACGCTCATCCAGATAAAAGCATCGCTTTTAAAGATGGGCTAAACGTCTTTAACTACGACGCAAACGAGACGGCGGCTCAGTTTGTAAGACTTAGCTTTTTTGATAAATTTAAACCAGTCTCAAACGAGGCTGACGTGAAGCGAAATTTAAAAGATGCGCTAATAGCAAGCCTTATAAATATGCTTTATGAGCAAAAAAATGCAAATAATTCATCAAATTTAAGCGTTGATTTTATGGCGCAAACGCTTCAAGCAAAGCAAAAAATTTATAGTTTTGAGGCAAATGTGATCGGAGATGATTTTAACGCTAGCCTAAAAGATATGTTAAGCGTTTTAAAAGGTATTGAGAAATTTGGCTTTAACAAAGGCGACTTTAGTGATGTGAAAAAGGCATTTGTGGCAAACGTGGAGGCTAAATTTAAACGCTCAAAAACTAAAAAATCAAGCGTTTATGCAGGTGAAATTTTAAACATGATCGAAAATGGCGGCTTTGTGCTAAGCGATGAAGATAGCAAAAACCTTAGCCTAAAGCTCTTAAACGAGATCACGCTTGAAGAGGTAAATGCTAGATTTAGGCAAATTTTGGCCATACCTGATGAGCGCGTGAGGGTCTTTAGTAAAGATGGCTTTAAGCTTAGCAAAGATGCCTTTTTGAAGCTAAAGGATGAGGCAAAGCCTTACGATACAAATTTGGATAACGAGAGCCTAAATAAGAGCCTTGGCAATGAAAATTTAGAGCCAAAAGATACCCTTTCTAGCGAATTTGACAAAAAGCATGGCATCTACACTTATAAGCTGCCAAATGGCTCGCAAGTCATCTTTAAGCCACTAGCTACCAAAAAAGATAGCATCTTGTTTGCAGCCATTAGCAAGGGAGGCACTTCAGATCTCGCTGATCCTAAGCTTGGCGGTTTTGCGGTTGCGCTTACAAATGAAAGCGGCGTTGGTAAATTTAACAACTACGAGCTTTCAAAGGTGCTAAACGACAAGATAGTAAGCTACGAAAAGAGCATAGAGGCGCTTACACAGGGCATTTACGGCTCATCTAGCACGGGCGATCTTGACTCGCTAATGGCTGTTATAAATTTAGAGTTTAACTCTCCAAGAGCCGATGCAAACGTGCTTGAGAGGATAAAACAAAGAGCAAAAGATGAGCTAGCTAAAGAGCAAAATTTACCTGAATATAAATTTAGCACCGAATTTAGCAAATTTTTTTACGAAAACAACAAGCGTGTAGCACCCATTGAGATGGCTCAGATCGACGCGCTAAAGCTAAATGAGCTAAAAAAGGTCATCAAAGATAAATTTACAAACGCAGCCTCATACACCTTCGTAATCATAGGCGACACCGACGAGGAGAAGCTTTTGCCACTTGTTAAAAAGTATATCGCCACCTTGCCTAAGCTTGGCGAGGCTGAAAATTTTAAAGATGACGGCGTGCGAAGTATCAAGGGAGAGCACACATTTAAAAGAGAGTATCAAAGCACAAAAAGAAGCGATGTGAGCGTGGATATCGTAAATTTAGATACAAAATATAGCTTCAAAGAGGTTATCAAGCTAAAAGCGCTAAGCTCGGTCTTAAAAACGGCGCTTCGTGAAAAGATCAGAGAGGACAAGGGGCAAACATACGGCTTTAGCCTAAACGCCAAGCTCGCTCGCTATCCGTATGAGCACTCAAAGGTGGTGATCGGCTTTACTTGCGACCCTGCAAATACGGACAAGATCATCGCCGAGATAAAGGAGATAATAGCTAGCATCAAGCGTAGTGGCGCTCTCTTGCCAAAACATTTGGAGGATTTTAAGGCGCAGAGTGAAATTTCTATAAAGAAAGATTACGAAAAGCCTGAGTTTTGGCAAAATCTCATCATCTCAAATAAAATTTTTAACACGCCACTTTACACGGCTGATGAGTATATAGATGCGGTCAAAGCGCTCACAAATGACGATATCAAAGAGGCTGCTAGGCTATATCTTGATGAGAAAAATATGGTGATAAGTATAAATAATCCGAAGTAGAAATTTTGGGGGCAGCTGGCTTTTTAAATTTAGTCTGAGCTAAAATTTAGAGAGCTAAGCTAGCTTTAAGAAATTTAAATCTAAATAGAAATTTGGTCGGTTAAGCAGGCTTTTTAAATTTAAGCCCGAATATAAATTTATGGAGCTAAACTGGCTCTTTAAATTTAAGACTAAGTAGAAATTTGAGAAGTCAAGCTGGCTTTTTAAATTTAAATAGAAATAGAAATTTAGCGTGTAAAGCCAGCCCCAAAATTTAAACTCTAAAGCTAAGCCAGTATGTCCTTTGGCTTTAGCTTGTTTAGCTTTTGCACCAGATCATCAAAGCTTGCTCCATTTTCGACCTCGCGCCTGATAAATTCCTCAAAAAACTCGCGTTTTATATCCTTATTGGTGTAGGTCACGCTCTTTTTGGTAACTTGCATAGGCTTAAATTTCTCTTCTTCTATCTCTTCACCGCCATCTTCTCTAACTGGCGTAAGAGCGATATTTTGAAGTATATCAGCGATGCTCTCGCCTTTTTGATAACTTGTTTTTAGAAATTTTAAAAACTCATCTTTACTATTTTTATCAGCGTAGCTCACACGATGCAACATAGGCTGACCTAAGAATTCTATACGTTTTTTATCCGAGCTTTGTTCGTAATGTAAAGCTCCGTCTTTAAAAGAAATTTTCACATTTGCATGCTCGCCAAGTATCCTTTCGGCAGTAAATTCCAGCCATTTATCTTTAAACTCATCGATACTTAGATCAGAGTCTAGTAAATTTGTAGCCTCACGGCTTAGATAAAGAGCACCAAAAGCATTGTTAGTTATTTTGTTATTTACGTTCATTTTGTGATTTTTGATGAACTCATCTACGCTAAAGCCGTTTTTCTCGCTAGTGATTATGGAGTTTAGTCGCCAAAGCTTCGCGCTATCAATGAAATTTTTAAGGCTAGAGATTTCATCTTTGCTCGCTCCGCTATCAAGGCCATTTATCTTGCCCCAGATAGAAATTTTATCATTTGATGAGTAGCCAGAGAGCGGTAGATGCTTGATGTCCGCAGTTTTGGTGGGAATTTCTACTTTGTCTAATTTTGTGTTTGTGGCTTGGCGCTTACTAAAAGTGTCTTTGTAGTTAAAGCTTTGATTAAATCCATTTAGTGCGTTTATCATGTCAAATCCTTTAA
>CAUSWS010000112.1:0-5129 GCA_963535265.1 uncultured Campylobacter sp.
CTCATTAGCTACTACGAAAAACTTTGCGAAAAATATCCGATATTCTCTATCGAAGACGGCCTTAGTGAAGACGACTGGAGCGGCTGGGCTGAGCTTACAAAAAGGCTTGGCAGCAAGGTTCAGCTAGTTGGCGATGATCTTTTTGTCACAAATGAGAAAATTTTACGCGAAGGCATTGAAAAAAATATCGCAAATGCGATCCTTATCAAGCCAAATCAAATAGGCTCAGTCACGCAAACTATGCAAACTGTCCGCCTCGCTCAAAGAAACGGCTACCGCTGCATCATGAGCCACAGAAGCGGCGAGAGCGAAGATGCGTTTATCGCTGACTTCGCAGTCGCTCTAAACACTGGCGAGATAAAGACAGGCGCTACCTCAAGAAGCGAGCGCAACGCGAAATACAACCGCTTGCTTGAGATCGAGCTTGAGGCGGGTGAGTTTTTAGGGGATAATATTTGAGCGAAATTTTAGATGAATATGGCAAAGAAGATGGCATATTTCATAAAATCGTAAAATTTGTTCGGCCGACATTACGCTACGTCATAGCCACCATTTGCGTGGCTATGTTTGCCTTTTACGTGGGCAACATGATGTTTGGCAAACGCTCACTTGACGTGATGCTAAGCCTTCAGAGCAAAAAAGAGAGGCTTAGCGAAGACGTGGAAATTTTAAAAAAGATGAATGCACGTCTGCAAAAAGATTATTTTGAACTACAAGGCCTTGAGCCAGACTCTAATAAAAAGTAGGAACGATGAAGAAAATTTGGTTAGTTTTACCTATCTTGACGGCGAGCTTATGCGCCAGAGAAAACCCATTTATGCCTATTAGCGAGCTAAACACAAGCGTTATGACGACAAACGTCGTAGAAAAATATGACAGCTTCAACTCGCTCTCGTTTAAATTTCCAAGCGATGCGATGCTTTTGCTTGATGTCACCATAAGATACAGAGCAAATGACGGCAGCATAAAAGAAAAAAGACTAACCGATATAAACAAAACTATCGACTGGAACGATGAATTTGCCCTAAACAAGATGAAAAATCCAGAACCAGTCGCAGCTAAAAAACTAGATGTTTCTGTCACGATGGCAGAGGTGCCAGCTCAAAAGGTGAGCACGCCGGTGATAATAGAAAAAAATGAGACTAAAATTTCAAACAAAGATAGAAATAAAACCTCAGACGTGCCAACTCCAAATGTCGTAGTGATCGATCTTGGCACAAAAAAAGTAAAAGAGCCAGCTAAGCCTGAGCAAAAAGTAGTCGAAGTAAAGATCGAGCCAGCCTCAAAGCCTATTCAAGAGATAAAAAGCAGCGAAAAAGAGGTTAAATTCTTAGGATTTGTGAGCTTTTTAGCGCATGAAAAAGAGCTAAATATCATCACAAAAGCTAAAAACTTAAAGCACTTTGCTTACGAGAAAAACAAGATCGTGCTTGACTTTGCAAAACCTCCAAGAAGCTTTAAGACTAGAAATTTAAAGCTTGAAAACGAAACTTTTAAAAACGTCATAATCGGCTGGCATGACAAGTATTTCAGAGTGGTTTTAGAACTTGATAAGATGCATAAATATAAGCTTGAAGCCGCCGAAAATGGATATGTGCTTAAGCTTTTATAGTTAGTTTTCATTTAAACAATATAAAAGAGTTAATTTCTAAATTCTTTTATATTAATAAAAAGCATTGCTAATGATTTTTAAATTATTTTCAAAAACTTCATTATCAGATAATAAACTGGTAAATAATCAATTCTACACACCAATATTTAATTCATAAGATAAGACTTCTATGTAAATTTTAAGATACATAAATTAATATACTTCAGCTCTTACTATAACAATCATATAAATAACCACTTTAAAAAACGCTGTAGTGATTAATTTTAGCTCCAAAATTTGAGCTAAAGAGTATAAGTGAAGTCAAATTTTAGTAGTCAATTCTTACGGGTGAGTATAATTTTAAAATCTGCAAAAATAATAATTTTATTTCTAAATCAGGTAAATTTTACCATCCGCCGCTAGCTCCGCCTCCGCCAAAGCCGACTCCTCTACCACTTGAGCAACCACCACCTCCATTTGAGCCTGAACCACCTCGTCTAAAGCCCATTGGCAAAGAGTCGCCATGGCTATTTCTCTTAAAAACGTCTTTTAAAATGAGAAAAAATACCGCAAATATAAAGGCTAAAACGCCCTCTTTCACGTCTTCGCTTATCTTGCCATTTTTAAACTCAGCTATCATCACACTATTTATGATCTACACCTTCAAGCCCGTATCCAACCTCTATGCGGATTTTTTCATTTTGAACGACCACTAAAAGCACGCCGTTACTATCTTATTTTGACTTAGTTTGTAACTTCTAGCCATCTCAAGTGATAGCTTTTGGATGCTCTTTCGAGTAAATTTAAAGTTACTATGGCGATTTGTGTGATACTATTTTGCTCTAAATTTTGCACTAAGCTCAAGAGTTTGCCTCTTTAATTATTTGAAAAGATATGAGTTTATTATTGATCTACTCGTTAAAATTTATAGCAAAGCAAAAGATAAAGAGCAAAAGCTCTTTTATCACTTCTAAAACGAAACCTGTGGATTTTTCGCATCTTCGCTGCCGACTTCTATGTCTTGTTTTAGTTTCATCTCAGGATTAAACATCCTAGCTACAAATTTACCAGGAAAGCCCTTTATAGCTATGTTATACTCTCTTACAGCCTCTATATAGTCGCGTTTCGCTACACTTATGAGATTTTCTATGTCCTCAAGCTGACTTTGAAGTAGGAGAAAATTTTGATTTACTTTTAGCCCTGGGTAGCTTTCACTAACTGTCATCAGTCTGCCAAGTGCAGAGCTTAGCTGACCTTGAGCCACCATAAATTTTTCTATCTTCTCTTCATTATCACTAAGACTGCTTGTATTTATATCTATTTGCATACTCTTACTTCTTGCATTTGCTACCTCTTCAAATACCTTTTGCTCATGAGTTGCATAGCCTTTTACAGTTTCAACTAAATTTGGCACGATATCGGCTCTTTTTTTGTATTGGTTTAGCATCCGCGATAACTTTTTATTTGTATTTTCATCAAGCGCAATAAACGAATTTGCATATTCAAAAACACTAAAAAATAGTGCCACTATAACCACTACAATAGTTATGACATTTTTCATACTCTTCCTTTAAAAGGGTTTTTAATATAAATAAAACTTAAAAATTCTGGATATAAAGTGAAGTGAGTGCTTAAAGCGCACTCACTTTTGGGGGTTATAGGTCTATTTGGACTTTATCGTCTATTTGGATATGAACAGTCTGTCCGCTTACTTGATCTACGCTTGAGTAGCCCTTAAAGCCACTAGCATCGTAGTTAGAATCAGCAGTCCATTTGTGATCTAGATCAACTTTTGTAGTTGGGTTGCCATGCTCATCAACAGCACCTTTTATCTTAAGAACGGTGTTAAGATCATCAGTGATATCAAAGATCGCTTTTGCATCAAATTTTTTGATCTCAGAGTTACCTTTGAGCTGGATATTTTCAAAATTTTCAACTTTAGCATCAAGACCAGCCACATTACTAAAATCAACTGTTTGTCCATCAACTACTAAAGTATCATTCTTGCTATCGCCACCTTTCATAGTCTTGCTTGGATCATCATCATATTTGATCGTATAGGTTTCAGTATCTACATGAAGTGTTTGCGTTGAAAGCTTAGTCTCTAGTCCTTGTGAAGTTTTAAATGTTGCATCAACTTTTAGATCATAAGCTGATCTAGCATTGATGTCTAGTAACTGATCAAATACACCTTTACTCGTATCATCAGCTGTTAGTACATGATCTACTGTTTTTGTTTGAGCGTGATTGTCTGGATCAGTGTATTTGATCTCTACTGTATCGCCTACTCTTGCATCTTCGTTCAGATAAACTTTGATAGGCGTTGTGTCCTGATCTTTAGAATTTTCATAACTTTGCAAAGCACCATCTCTGCTTGCATCCTCTGTAAATTGAATACCTCTTATAGCATCCATCTCAGCATGTGCTTTATCCTCTGTGCTTACACTATTATTAAATGCATCAGTTAGAGTTACTTTTGCCACTGTATCTTGACCAACCGCAATAGCTGCATCAAGTACAAGTGGTTTGCCATTTTCAAGAGTGAAAGGGTGTGCGAGATCTTGTTGATCTTGCAATTTGATATTGCCAAGTGAGTCTTTGCTAAGAACTTTAAATTCTTTAGTCATAGGCGTAGTATCACCAGGATTTGTGATCTCTACTTTTATACTATCGCCGGCTATTATATTACCAGGAAGAGATACATTTACTTTTGAAGTATTACTACCTGACTCATCTCTTGAGATCACGCCATCGTCGTTTGCATCAGCAGCTATACTTACGCTTAGTCCTTTGTTGCTTAGCTGTTCTAGTTTTGCCTCTGCGCTACCATGTGGTGGTGGTGTTTGACCATCTTGAGTAGTTATAGTCGCATCTACCTTTGTTTCCTTGCCTGGCTCCATAGGGACTTTATCTACTTTGATAGTGTTATTTTCTGTGATAGTTTGTGGATCTTCACCGTCTTCTTTAGCAGTAATTACACCATCTTTTTTAGTTATCTCAAATGTTCTAGGTGTTTTTACACCTGTATTTGGGTCAGTAATATTCACTATTACTTTATCGCCTGTTACAACATTGTAAGGCAATTTTACGCTTACTGTTGTAGTTTTTAGGTCGTTATCTGATATAGCCTCATCTCTACTTAGTTCATTGTTTCTATTAGTATTATCTTCGTTGAAAGTTACGCTTAGCTTGTTATCGCCTATACGCTCTAGTTCTGCCACTGCTGATTTAGGTGCGATATTAGGTATCTCTACTTCAACTTTAGCAGGATTTGTAACGCTTACAGCGACATTAGGTATCTTTAGTAAGTTGCCTTGTGCTAAAGGCTTATCGTTTCCATCTTTATCTTCTATCTTTAGAACATCACCAACCTTGCTAGTTACTTTATAAGTAGTTGGCACGCCATTTACTTTTACAGTAAATGTATCACCTGCATTTAGATCGCCACTTGGTAGAGATACAGTTGCAGATGTTACTTTAACGTTGCCATCTGAGTTTGCCTCGTCTCTACTTAGTTTGCCATTTCTATCTTTGTCCT
>CAUSWS010000113.1:0-5087 GCA_963535265.1 uncultured Campylobacter sp.
GTAAAGGCAGATAGATGTTTTCAAGATTTTTCATAAACCGCCCGATATTTGCAACTGTTTTATCTATCATCATAGTTATAGCAGGTTTTATGGGTATCAAGGGGCTTCCAATAGAGGAGTATCCAAGTCTTACACCGCCTACTGTCTCTGTAACTGCGACATATAGCGGTGCTGACGCGCAGACTATCGCTGACTCGGTCGCAAGTGCCATTGAGGATCAGATAAATGGTGTTGAAAATATGCTTTATATGCAAAGCACCTCAAGCTCAGCAGGTACTATGAATATAAGCGTCTATTTTAAGATCGGCTCATCAGCAAAGCAAGCTACGATAGATGTAAATAACCGCGTGCAAGCCGCCCTTTCAAGATTGCCTCAAGAGGTGCAAAGCATGGGTGTAACAGTGCGTGAAAGAAGTGGCTCGATCCTTCAGGTTGTTGGCTTTACAAATCCAAATATGAACCTAGTTGAGCTATATAACTACGTAAATTTAAACATCGCTGATGCGATCAAAAGGGTAAATGGCATCGGCGATACAGCGCTCATTGGCAGCAAAGAGTACTCAATGAGAATTTGGCTAAAGCCAGACAGACTATCTCAGTTTAAACTAACTCCAAGCGACGTCATCTCTCAAGTAAAAATTCAAAACTCACAATACGCAGCCGGCAAGATCGGCGAGCAGCCATCAAAGGGTGAAAATCCTTATGTTTACTCGGTCGTTTCTGAAGGTCGTTTTAAAGATCCAAAGCAGTTTGGTGAAATTTTGATAAAGAGTGAGGACGGCAGCGTCGTAAAACTAAAAGAGGTCGCCACAGTCGAGCTTGGAGCTGCTAGCTACGCATCAGATGCTATGCTAAATGGCAAGCCAGCAGTGCCACTTTTGCTATTTTTACAAAACGATGCAAACGCACTTGCAACTGCAGAGGCAGTCGCTGCAAAGCTTGAAGAGCTAAAGAAAACCTATCCAGTTGGCCTAGAGCACACCATAGCCTACAACCCAACTGAATTTATCACCGTCTCTATCAACGAGGTTATCAAAACTTTCATCGAAGCGATGCTACTTGTTCTTATCGTAATGTACTTTTTCTTAAAGAGCTTTAGAGCCACCATCATACCGATGCTCGCCGTGCCAGTCTCTATCATAGGTACATTTGGCGGACTTTATATCATGGGCTTTAGTATAAATTTGATAACGCTTTTCGCCCTAGTTCTTGCCATCGGTATCGTCGTGGATGACGCCATCATCGTTATAGAAAACGTCGAGAGAATTTTGCACGAAGATAAAAATATAAGCGTAAAAGACGCAACATTTAAGGCGATGGAGGAGGTACAAACTCCAGTTATCTCTATCGTGCTCGTGCTTTGTGCGGTTTTCGTGCCGGTATCTTTTATGGAGGGCTTTGTAGGCGTTATACAAAAGCAGTTTGCGCTAACACTTGTCGTCTCTGTTTGTATCTCTGGCTTTGTTGCTCTTACTCTTACGCCAGCACTTTGCGCGGTTATGCTTAAAAGGCAAGAGAGCAAGCCATTTTGGATAGTTCAGAAATTTAACGACTTCTTTGATTTTAGTACTAAAATTTTCACAGCAGGCGTGGCAAAAATTTTAAAACATGTATTTATTAGCTTTATTGTCATTGGTATCATGGGATTTGCAACGTATGGGCTATTTCAGAAAGTGCCAAAAGGGCTTGTGCCTTCAGAGGATAAGGGCGCTTTGATGGTTATCACCTCGCTTCCACCTTCTACAAATATGCTAAAGACAAAAGATGAGCTAGTCTCTATCAGCGGTGCTATTTTGAGCAATCCAAATGTTGAATTTAGCATGGGTTTTGCAGGATACGATATGCTAGCTGGCTCACTTAGAGAAAACTCAGCCATTAGCTTTATTAAACTAAAAGACTGGAGCGAGAGAAAAGGCGCTGCAGATAGCGCAGATGCTTTGGCTGGGCAATTTAACGGCATGCTTTGGGGCTCAAAAGAGTCAATGACCTTTGTTGTAAATTTACCTCCTATCATGGGCTTATCGATGACTGGTGGCTTTGAAATGTATCTACAAAACAAGAGCGGCAAGAGCTACAACGAGATAGAAGCGGACGCTAGAAAGGTAACTGCAGCAGCAAATGCAAGACCTGAGCTAACTGGCGTAAGAACGACGCTTGAGACAAACTACCGCCAGTTTAAGATAACTGTTGATAAAGAGAAAGCAAGGCTATTTGGCGTAAGCGAGAGTGAAATTTTCAGCACGATAGCGGCTACTTTTGGCTCTTACTACATAAACGACTTCAACCTTGCAGGCAAATCTTACCGCGTATATGCAAGGGCAAGTGATAACTTTAGAAACAACCCTGAGGATCTAAGAAAAATTTTCGTTCGTTCAAATGATGGTGGCATGGTGCCATTAAATTCAGTAGCAACGCTTACAAGATCGATCGGACCTGATATCGTTGATAGATTTAACCTCTTTCCAGCGGCGATGATCATGGGCGATCCAAAACCTGGCTATACATCAGGCGATGCGATAAGAGCGATACAAGAGGTCGTAAATGACACACTAAATAGTGATGAGTACGCTATAAGCTGGGCTGGAACAGCGTATCAAGAGGTAAATTCTCAAGGAACAGGCACAGTCGCCTTTATCTTTGGTATGGTCTTTGTCTTTTTGATCCTTGCGGCTCAGTACGAAAGATGGCTCATCCCACTTGCTGTTATCACGGCCGTGCCGTTTGCGGTATTTGGCTCGTTGCTAGCTGTTTGGTTAAGAGGGCTAACAAATGATATCTACTTTGAGATCGGACTCTTGCTGCTCATCGGTCTGGCGGCCAAAAACGCTATTTTGATCGTAGAATTTGCTATGCAAGAGCGCGAGAGCGGAAAGAGCATATTTGAATCAGCTGTAAATGCGGCCAAACTTCGCTTTAGACCTATCGTTATGACCTCAATCGCATTTACACTAGGCGTTTTCCCAATGGTTATAAGCACAGGTGCTGGCGCTGCATCTCGCCACTCACTAGGAACTGGCGTGGTTGGCGGTATGATCGCATCAACAACGATAGCGATATTTTTCGTGCCTATGTTTTACTATTTGCTTGAAACTTTAAATGAAAAATACTGGAAAAAGGGAGCAAAAAAAGATGAGAAATAAGGCGTTTATACTTATAACAGCGGCGTTTTTGGCTGGTTGCTCGTTTCGCCCAGATATGCCAAATGTGGATACAAATTTCACCTCAACATACACTTTCGAGACAAGCGATATAAGAGATCTTTGGTGGAAAGAATTTCACGATGAAAATTTAAATTCTCTAGTCGAAAGTGCGCTTGAGAAAAATACAAATTTACGCATTGCATATTTAAATTTAGAGAAGGCAAAGGCAAGCCTTGGCGTTGCTGAGGCTGATTTGCTACCGGGGGTAAATTTAAATGTAAGTTATACCAAAGCAAAAACCAGTGGTGAAACTTACACTGGGCAGCCTCAAACACGCTATAGAAGCTCGAGCATAAATTTAGGGCTAAACTACGAGATAGATCTTTGGGGTAGAGTGCGAAATAGCGTACTTGCAGCTAATGAAAGCTTAAATGCTAGCAAATTTGACTACGATAGCGCAAGGCTAAGCCTTAGCTCAGGTGTGGCGAAAAGCTACTTTGCTCTAGTGTCGCTAAACATGCAAGAAGCGGTGCTAAAAGAGACACTAAAAACCTACGAAGATACGCTAGCGCTTCGCAAGACGCAGCTTGATCTTGGTGGCATAAATGAAATGACCTATCTGCAAAGTAAAGCTGAGGTTGAAAGGGCAAAGACTAGCCTAACTTCAGTGCTAAACTCAAAGTCGCAAGCGCTAACCTCGCTAGCCATCCTAACTGGCAAGAGCAATGATGAAATTTTAAAAGGAGCCGTTGCTAGTGCGCAAAATTTACCAAGTTCGCCTGAGATAAAGGCTGGCATCAGCTCTGATGTCTTGCTTAGAAGAAGTGATGTGGCAAAGGCATTAGCTGATCTAAAAGCTACAAATGCTCTTGTGGGTGTGGCAAAGGCTGATTATTTTCCTACGATCTCACTTACTGGACTTTTGGGCTTTACAAGTATTGATTTTGAAAATATATTTGTAGGAAATGCCAATACTTGGAACATAGGTGGCTCTTTAGCGCAAAAAATATTTGACTATGGCAGGACAAAAAACAATGTCCGAGTTGCTGAGACAAACGAGCAAATAGCAGCCGTCACTTATGAAGCGACTGTTAGATCAGCCCTTGGTGAGGTTAGAGATGCCCTTATATCAAGGCAAAACGCAAAGCTCTCTTTGAATCAGGTAAAAAATTTGCTACAATCGCAGCAAAAAATTTATTCGCTTGCTAAAGATCAGTATAACGCTGGCTATATCGGTCACTTAGAGCTTCTTGATGCACAGAGGAATTTGCTTCAAGCAAAGCTTCAAGATATCTCAGCTAAGCTTGATGAGGTAGATAGCGCGGTTGAAGTTTATAGAGCACTTGGCGGCGGATTTAAGGTAGATAAATAAACTCAAAAAGGAGAAAAGTTGATGACTAAGATTTTAAATTTCTTATTTTCTTGGGGATTTTTTGTTTTTGCTATCGCTCTTGGCGTAGCATTATGGTTTGCGATAAATTACGTGGATACCATTAGGCTTGAGTCAAGCTTTTATGATATCGGCGAGATATTTATGATGGCAGCTGTCTTTGGTATCGTTTTTTACCTTATTGCAGCGATATTTGTTATACCTATTAGGGCGATGACAAAAAAGGCCTAAATCCTCTTTTCATCTAAGAATTAAATTTCTTAGATGAACCCTCAAAACATATTATAAATTTCTTTTTACTTATTTAAATTTGAAAGAGTAGAAAGGGCGAAGATCGCCCCTTGAAGCATAAAATTTGATTATTTTGCACTTTTGCAGCCGCATGTGCAGCCTAAGATCCTATAAATGATAGCTCCGATGATCGCTCCAACGATAGGTGCAACCCAGAAAAGCCAAAGCTGCTCTAGTGCCCAAGTGCCTTGAAATATCGCAACGCCAGTTGAGCGAGCTGGATTAACCGATGTGTTTGTGATAGGTATCGAGATAAGGTGGATAAG
>CAUSWS010000114.1:0-5043 GCA_963535265.1 uncultured Campylobacter sp.
GATCAGGCGGCATCATCTCAAGCACAGTTTTAAGCGCATCTGCGATCTCTTTTAGCGGCTCTCTCATCGCCTCTCTCACATCCTCGCTTGTTAGCTCTACTCTGCTTAAAAGGCCACTTACTTGGTCGCGTCCTTTTACCACTACGCTTAACTCTTTTTCAAGCTGAACAGCAGAGCCCACAGCGATCTTTATCTCCTCGCCTGTTCTTTCGCCTATTAATAAGTTGTATTTTTCCTTTATGTAGTTTACGATACTGCTATCTATCTTATCGCCAGCTGTGCGGATAGATTTTGAGATAACTAAACCACCAAGCGAGACGACGCCTATCTCAGTCGTACCACCACCGATATCAACTACAAGGTTGCCTTGTGGCTCACGAACTGGTAAATTTGCACCGATAGCTGCTGCCATAGGCTCTTCTATCAAAAATACCTCTCTTGCACCAGCACTTAATGCGCTCTCTCTAACAGCCTTTCTCTCAACCTGAGTAAGTCCGTAAGGAACTGAGATGATGATCCTTGGACGTAAGAAATTCTTTCTTCTATGAGTCTTTTCTATAAAGTAGCGTATCATCCTCTCTGTCATATCAAAGTCCGCGATAACGCCATCTCTCATCGGCCTTATCGCCTCGATGTCGCCAGGAGTTTTTCCCACCATCTCTTTTGCAGCGTGGCCGACTGCTAGAATTTTTTGTTTTCCATATTTTTCACGTCTTACTGCAACAACTGATGGTTCATTTATGATTATTCCCTTATCTTTTACCAAAACCAAAGTGTTTGCCGTACCTAAATCTATACCCATATCACTTGAGAAAAAACCTATAACCTGATCTAAAAACATCTATTTCCTTTACGCTGTTAATTTATTGTGCTTTACCAAAATCGGCTTTGCCTTATCTTTTACCGTCTCTTTTGAGATCACGATATCGTAGTCTTTTAGCTCTGGCAGATCATACATTATATCTGTCATGAGCTCTTCCATTATGCTTCTAAGCCCTCTTGCTCCAGTCTTGCGCTCGATAGCAAGGCTCGCTATCTCCTCAAGCGCTTCATCGTCAAATTTAAGCGCAGCGCCGTCGATTGCACAAAGCTTTTGATATTGTTTTAATATCGCATTTTTTGGCTCGGTCAAAATTTTAACCATATCCTCTTTTGTTATCTCATTTAAAGTAGCCACCACGTGAAGTCTGCCGATGAGCTCTGGGATGAGGCCGTATTTTACAAGATCGTCTGGCTCAAGCAAGCTTAGTAAATTTTCTTTTTCATTTTTGCCACGTTTTTCTTGATTAAAGCCAAGTACGTTTTTGCCAACTCTGCGCTCTATGATGTCAAGAAGCCCGTCAAATGCACCACCACAAACAAATAAGATATTTGTCGTATCTATCTGGATAAAGTCTTGGTTTGGATGCTTTCTGCCGCCTTTTGGTGGGATATTTACAACACTTCCTTCGATGATCTTTAAAAGCGCTTGCTGCACGCCCTCACCTGAAACGTCTCTTGTGATGCTTCTATTTTCGCTCATCCTAGCGATCTTATCGATCTCATCGACAAATACAATGCCTTGCTCCGCCTTTTTCACGTCGCCATTTGCAGCTTGCAAGAGCCTTGTTAGGATATTTTCAACATCCTCGCCGACATAACCAGCCTCAGTTAGGCTTGTCGCATCGCAAATCGCGATAGGCACGTCAAGAAATCTCGCCAAAGTCTGAGCCATCAACGTCTTGCCACTTCCAGTTGGGCCAACAAGCAAGATGTTTGACTTTGAAATTTCTGTATCGTCTTTGATGTCGCTTTGTTTAAAAATTCTCTTATAGTGGTTATATACGCCGACGCTAAAGACCTTTTTAGCCCTATCTTGGCCGATCACGTAGTTATCAAGTACCGCTTTTAGCTCCTTTGGAGTGAGCTTTTGATACTCTATCGCCTCTTCACTTTTACTCTCTTCTACACTCGTGTCACCATGTATCATATCGTATGCGGCACTGATGCAATACTCGCATATATAGGCGTTTCCTTCGATATCTGCTAATAACCTTCTCTCAGCAGACTCAGCCTCGCCACAAAAATTACACTTTCTAGCCATTAATCTCTTCCTTTTGCAAGCGGAATTCCTCTTGTCGTTTCTAATATAAATTTACACATTTTTTTAACATTTTCGTCGCTGGTTTTTGCGATCAGCTCGTTTGCTTGATCTTTTAGGCTGATGCCTTGATTAAACAAAAATTTATAAGCGCGAACAAGCTCTTCAACCTGCTCTTTGTCAAATCTACGCCTAATGCCAACTAAATTTAAGCTTCTTATATAAGCTCTGTTGCCCTCAGCTAGGCAAAATGGCACTACATCTTGACTGAGCGCGCTAGCTCCAGCTACCATGCAGCTTTCCCCAACTCTAACAAACTGATGAATAGGCGTAAGACCGCCCACAACAGCGTAGTCGCCAAGCTCGACGTGGCCTGCTAGAGTTGCGTTATTTGCCAAAATGACGTTGCTGCCTATTATGCAGTCGTGTGCGATGTGAGAATATGCCATGATAAAGGCGTTATCGCCGATCCTTGTTATACCATCGCCCTTGTGCGTGCCTGAGTTTATCGTGCAAAACTCACGTATAGTTGCGTGTTCGCCGATGATGACGCCAGTATCGACCTCATCTTTATAGCTGATATCTTGCGGGATATCGCCCACGATCGCGTAGCTAAATACACGAGAGTTATCGCCGATCTTCGTCTTGCCAAGCACCCTAGCACCCTGCTTTATCGTGACGTTGTTGCCAAGGACTGCATCTTTACTTACAAATGCGTAAGCCTCGATATTTGCGTCATCTCCAATGATCGCTCCATCTTCTATAACTGCTGTTTGGTGGATATTTTTCATTGTCTCTCTTTTTTAAGCAAAAGCCTATTTATCGACTATCATCGCTTTTAGTTCAGCCTCGGCGCATAGCACGTCATCCACATATGCTTTGCCCTCAAGCACCCAAATATTGCCTTTGTGTTTTAATACATTTAATCTATACTCTAGCCTATCTCCAGGGCGGACTGGATGGCGAAATTTCGCTCCATCTATGCTCATAAAATAGACCACTTTGTTCTCGATGCCAGCTTGATGCTCGTCACTCATACTCTTAAACGCTAGCACGCCGCCAGCTTGCGCCATACCCTCAATGATCATCACGCCAGGATAGATCGGATGACCTGGGAAGTGCCCCTGAAATATCGGCTCGCCAATGGTTACATTTTTATAAGCGACGATGTTTTTCGCAGGCTCTAGCTCGACAACTCTATCGATAAGCAAAAATGGAAATCTATGTGGGAGAATTTTTTGAATTTCTACGACGTCTATCACGTTTTAGCCTTAGTAATGTAAATTTTGGCAGATTGTAACAAATTTATACTAAGAAAAAAATTATTAGTCTCTTTTAAAATCTCTGAAATTTAGCCTTAATGGGTCTAAATTTAGCTCTCCAAAACCAAAATTTCTTCGCTGTCGTTGTAAAAAACAGCTTTTGCGTAAATTTCGTAGCTGCCCTTTTTGACCTCGTCTAAGACGATGATAGGATTTTGCGAAAACTCCCCGCATATATCACGGCGAAATTTCATCTCAGCGCCAAGCTCAAGCGGCCTTTTACAAAGCTCATCAACGCTTTTAAATTTGCTATTTGTAAATTTATTAAAGCGCTCTATGCTCATAAATATCGCGCCCTCTTTTAGCTCATCATCGATCTCGCAGTCGCGCTCTACGTTAAGCTTTAAATTTTCTCTTTTAAAGCCAGAGTAGAGCACAAAGTAGCTTGGCACCACAACTCCATCAAATTTAACACTAGCGCGCAAAAGCCTGTAGTTTAAAAATCGCCTTCTAAAAAGGTGAAATTTCTCTCCTCTCGCCTCGCAAAGGCGCACCTTTTTGTAAAGCTCAAGTCTAGCCTCAATGCTACCATAAAGTGCCCTTGCGTGTAGCTCGCTCATTAGCTCACTTTGGGGCAAATTTTGCGAGTCGCGCTGTTTTTTTAGCGCAAAGACGCAGCCGCAGTAGTTTTGGTGATAGAGTTTGTCTTTTTTAGCGAGGATAAACTGCTCGCTTGTGCCGCCATTTTTTCTATAATCAACCGCGACTGCTTCTAAATTTAAGCCAGCCACCGCCTCATCAAGCGCCTTTTTAAGCTGAGAAAAGTCCTTTTTTGGGCTCATCAAAAGTGTCGTCGTGATCTTATTTAGACCAAGTTCTAGCGCCTTTTTAGCTGAGTCTTTCATGCGAAAATCAAAGCAGTATTCGCACCTTTTGCCCTTTTCTGGCTCATCTTCAAGCCCCTTTGTGCCACCAAGCCACACTTCGTAGTCGTATTCGCCACATATTAGCTCGATACCTAGCTTCTCGCAGCTTCGCTTCACGTCCTCAAAACGCAGTAAAAATTCGCTATATGGATGTATGTTTGGATCGTAAAAATAGCCTACTATTCGTTCATTTGGATAGTCTTTTCGTAGGCGCTGTAAAAAGTAGTGGCTATCGACCGAGCAGCAGATATGAACTAGCAAATTTGACCTTTTTTGCTTGCATTATATCAAAGTTTATCATCATAAAATTTAGCCGCATCAAGGTATTTTTTAAGGACATTTTGGCTTGCAAGATCTTCAAATTTACCCCACGCCACTTGCTTGCCAGATTCGATTATTAGCACCTTTTGCGCTATCTTCATCGCACTTAAAATATCGTGCGTGATAAAGATAATGCTGATCTTTTCATCCAAGTTTAAAAGCAAATTTATGATCTTTTGCTTCGTCTCATTATCAAGTCCGCTTGTTATCTCGTCGCAGATTAGGATTTTTGGTTTTGAAAGAAGTGCGAGCAGTATCCCAACCCTCGTCGCCTCGCCGCCACTTAGCTGTGATGGATATTTTTCTAAAATTTCATCTTTTAAATTTAAATTTATTAAAAGCTCTTTGAGCTCATTTTGGCTAAAGCTAAGCTTAAGATATGACCTCACGTGGGCGATCGCGGTTTTTACTTTTAGCGCTGGATTTAGGGCTTGTTTTTGGTTTTGCAAGATAT